>NZ_JBSGBF010000064.1:14569-45133 GCF_053601115.1 Streptomyces sp. NPDC004788 | reverse complement strand
GGTCCCCGCTTCTCCTCCGGTGGGGGCCCCCTTTAGTCTTTTTCCCTTTGGGGGCGCCCCCACGTTCGCGCTTCCGCGTGTCGTACGTCTCGTGCGTGTCGCGCGCGTCGTACGCGTCGTACGCGTCAGTGCTCGATGCCGTCGGCCAGCTTCTGGCCCCTGAGCAGGAACCAGGCCGCGACCGCCGTCGCGAGCAGGACCGCCGCGCCGGCGCCGGCCGCGAGGCGCAGGCCGTCGACGAAGGCGTCCTGGGCGGCGGTGACCAGGGCGTCTGCCTGGGCCGGGGCGAGGCCCGCGGCGGCCTCGACGGCGCCGCCGAGCGAGTCGTGGGCCGCGGCCGCGGTGCCGGCGGGGAGGCCGGCCGGGGCGGTGAAGTCCCGGTAGACGCCGGTCACGATGGAGCCGAGGAGCGCGATGCCGAGGGCCGCGCCCAGCTCGTACGCCGTCTCGGAGACCGCGGAGGCGGCACCGGCCTGGTCGCGGGGGACGCTGGACAGGATGACGTCGGCGGTGACGGTGAACGCGAAGCCCGCGCCCACGCCGACGACCAGCAGGCTCGCGCCGAGCAGCGGGTACGCGGTGGACTGGCCGAGCGCGGTCAGCGTCGCGAGGGCGAGGCCGATGGCGGCGAGACCGCCGGAGACGACGGACCTGACGGAGAACCGGCGGGCCACGTGGCCCGCGACCAGACCGGCCGTCACCGCGCCGACGGCGGCGGGCAGTTCGGCGAGTCCGGCCTCCAGGGGCTGGCGACCCTGGACCAGCTGGAAGAACTGGGACAGGAAGAACACCAGGCCGGACAGGCCGAGGATGGTCAGCAGGTCGGCGAGGACGGCGCCGGAGAAGCCGCGGTGGCGGAACAGGCGCATGTCCAGGAGCGGCGCCGGCAGGGTGAGCTGACGGCGCACGAACCAGGTCAGACCGCCGATGCCGAGGACCGCGGCGACCGCGGCTCCGAGGGTGGGGCCGTGGGCGGCGAGCTCCTTGACCGCGTAGACGACGCCGATCATGCCGACGAGGGAGAGACCGACGCTGGGCAGGTCCCAGGGGCCGGACTTCGGGTTCTTCGACTCGGGGATCAGCTTGGCGCCGACGAGGACCAGGACGGCCATCACGGGCAGGTTGATGAGGAAGACCGAGCCCCACCAGAAGTGTTCGAGCAGGAAGCCGCCGACGACCGGGCCCACGGCCGCGCCGGCCGAGGCCATGGCGCCCCAGATGCCGATGGCGAGGCTGCGCTCGCGCGGGTCGTGGAAGAGGTTGCGGATCAGGGCGAGCGTGGACGGCATCAGGGTGGCACCGGCGACACCGAGCAGGGCGCGGGCCAGGATCATCATCTCGGGACTGCTCGCGTAGGCGTTGAGCACGGAGAGGGCACCGAACGCGACGGCGCCGCCGAGCAGCAGCTTCTTGCGGCCGATGCGGTCGCCGAGGCTGCCCATGGAGACCAGGAGTCCGGCGATGACGAAGGAGTAGACGTCGCCGATCCACAGCAGCTGGGTGCCGGTCGGCTTGAGGTCCTCGGAGAGGAAGGGCGTCGCGAGGCCGAGGACCGTGGCGTCCACGGCCACGAGCAGCACGGCCAGGACGAGCACGGCGAGGGCGAGCCACCGGCCGGGGCGGCGGACGCCCTCGGTATGGCTCTCCGTATGGCTCTCGTGCACGGTCGCGCCCTTGACGCTGTCGGTGATCACTTCTCCACGCTCCTGCGTGCTCCGCCGAGCAGCAGCTCGGCGATCATGTACTGGTAGTCCTTGGCGGCCACCCGGCCGTCCATCACGGCCCAGGCGCCGGAGCCCACGAGCCCGTAGAAGGCCTCGGCGAGCCAGGCGGGCGTCAGGTCGATCCGGAAGACGCCCTGCTCCTGTCCGCGCCGGAAGAGCGCGGCGATGCGAGCGTCGAGGCGGGCCCAGCCCTCGTTCTGTTCCTCGCCCTCGAACAGCTGGTTCTCGGTGACGAGGAACGAGAGCAGCGGCGCGACGGGCTCGACGCCGGCGACCAGCCTGCGTACGGCCTCGTCGGCGGGCCCGTCGTCCAGCCGGGCCGCGTCGAGCGCGGCCTCCAGCTCCTCGATGGCCATCTGCTCCAGCGCCCGGATCAGCGCCTCGCGCCCGGCGAACATCCGATGCAGCGTGGCCCGCCCGATCCCGGCGGCCCGGGCGACCTCGTCCATGGTGGCGGTCGCGCGGACGCTGAGGGTGGCGGCGGCGGAGTGGAGCACCTGGGTGCGATCGACGGGTGGCATGAGACAACCATACACCGCGTGAGACATGAATGTCTCACGCGATAAATCGACGCCTCATAGAAACGCTCCCGCCCCCGGCACCGCAGAGCGGTACCGGGGGCGGGAGGGGAAGGCCGGACGGGCAGGTTCCGGGCGGCCATGAGGTCAGCGCTTGGCGGTGGCCCAGGCGGTCAGCGCTTGGCGGTGGCCCAGGCGTGCTGGATGACCAGGTCCGCCTTGACCTCGACCAGCTGGGCGGCGACCGCCGAAGGGGCCGTGCCGCCGCGGCCGTTGCGGGAGGCGAGGGCGCCGGGGACGTTGAGGACGGTGCGGACCTCGGGGGTGAGGTGCTCGGAGATCTTGGCGAACTGCTCGTCCGTCAGCTCGTCCAGTTCCTTGCCCTCCGCCTCGGCGACCTTCACGCACTCGCCGGCCACCTCGTGCGCCACCCGGAACGGGACGCCCTGCTTGACCAGCCACTCGGCGATGTCGGTGGCGAGGGAGAAGCCGGCCGGGGCGAGCTCCTCCATCCGCTCCCGGTTGACGGTGAGGGTGGCCATCATGCCGGTGAAGGCCGGCAGCAGGACCTCCAGCTGGTCGCAGGAGTCGAAGACCGGCTCCTTGTCCTCCTGGAGGTCCCGGTTGTAGGCGAGCGGCAGCGCCTTGAGCGTCGCCATCAGGCCGGACAGGTTGCCGATGAGCCGACCGGACTTGCCCCGGGCGAGCTCGGCGATGTCCGGGTTCTTCTTCTGCGGCATGATCGACGAGCCGGTGGAGAAGGCGTCGTGCAGGGTCACGAAGGAGAACTCCTTCGTGTTCCAGATGATGATCTCCTCGGCGATCCGGGAGAGGTTCACGCCGATCATCGCGGTGATGAAGGCGAACTCGGCGACGAAGTCACGGGAGGCCGTGCCGTCGATCGAGTTCCCGGCCGATCCCCGCTCGAAGCCGAGGTCCTTGGCCACGGCCTCCGGGTCGAGCCCCAGCGAGGAGCCGGCGAGCGCGCCGGATCCGTAGGGGGAGACCGCGGTCCGGGTGTCCCACTGGCGCAGCCGCTCGGCGTCCCGGGAGAGCGACTGGACGTGCGCGAGGACGTGGTGGGCGAAGAGCACCGGCTGGGCGTGCTGGAGGTGCGTCCGGCCGGGCATGGCGACGTCCGGGTGCGCCTCGGCGAGGCCGACGAGCGCGTCCTGGAGCTCGGCGATCAGGCCGCCGATGATCCGGGCGTGGTCCCGCAGGTACATCCGGAAGAGCGTGGCGACCTGGTCGTTGCGGGACCGGCCGGCCCGCAGCTTGCCGCCGAGCTCGGCGCCGAGCCGCTCCAGGAGGCCGCGCTCCAGGGCGGTGTGGACGTCCTCGTCGGCGATGGTCCCGACGAAGGAGCCGTCGGCGACGTCCGCCTCCAGCTGGTCCAGGCCGGCCAGCATGCGGGTCAGCTCGTCCTCGGTGAGCAGCCCGGCCTTGTGCAGCACGCGGGCGTGCGCACGGGAACCGGCGATGTCGTACGGCGCGAGCCGCCAGTCGAAGTGGACGGACGCGGACAGCTTCGCCAGGGCCTCGGCGGGCCCGTCGGCGAACCGGCCGCCCCAGAGCCGGACGTCACCGTTGTTGCTGCTCACTGCTGTGCTCCTCAGGACAGTGTCTGGATGTGCCGCCGCCTCCCTGCCGTACCAACGGCGTACGAGACAGGGAGGCGGCTTGTTCAACGTGCGGGGGTCAGCCCAGGTCGCGCTTCGCGGCGATCTTCGCCGAGAGGGCGAAGATGTCGATGAAGCCCTGCGCCTTCGACTGGTCGAACGTGTCGCCGGTGTCGTACGTGGCCAGGTTGAAGTCGTAGAGCGACTCCTCGGACTTCCGGCCGGTGACGACCGCGCGGCCGCCGTGCAGGGTCATCCGGATGTCGCCGGTGACGTGCTGGTTGGCCTCGTTGATGAAGCCGTCCAGGGCGCGCTTGAGCGGCGAGAACCACATGCCGTCGTAGACGAGCTCGCCCCAGCGCTGCTCGACCTGCCGCTTGTAGCGGGCCAGCTCGCGCTCGACGGTGACGTTCTCCAGCTCCTGGTGGGCGGTGATCAGGGCGATCGCGCCGGGAGCCTCGTACACCTCGCGGGACTTGATGCCGACGAGACGGTCCTCGACCATGTCGATCCGGCCGATGCCCTGGGCGCCGGCGCGCTCGTTGAGCTGCTGGATGGCCTGGAGCACGGTGACGGGCTTGCCGTCGACGGCGACCGGGACGCCCTCCTTGAAGGAGATGACGACCTCGTCGGGCTCGCGGGCGACCGCCGGGTTCTGGGTGTACTCGTAGATGTCCTCGATCGGGGCGTTCCAGATGTCCTCGAGGAAGCCGGTCTCGATGGCGCGGCCGAAGACGTTCTGGTCGATGGAGTACGGGGACTTCTTGGTGGTCGCGATCGGCAGGTCCGCCTTCTCGGCGAAGGCGATGGCCTTGTCGCGGGTCATCGCGTAGTCACGGACCGGGGCGATGCACTTCAGGTCGGGGCCGAGGGCCTGGATGCCGGCCTCGAAGCGGACCTGGTCGTTGCCCTTGCCGGTGCAGCCGTGGGCGACGATCGAGGCGTCGTGCTTCTTGGCGGCGGCGACGAGGTGCTTGACGATGGCCGGCCGCGAGAGGGCGGAGACCAGCGGGTAGCGGTCCATGTAGAGGGCGTTGGCCTTGATCGCCGGGAGGCAGTACTCGTCGGCGAACTCGTCCTTGGCGTCCGCGACCTCGGCCTCGACCGCACCGCAGGCGAGCGCGCGCTTGCGGATGACGTCCAGGTCCTCGCCGCCCTGGCCGACGTCCACGGCGACGGCGATGACCTCGGCACCCGTCTCCTCGGCGATCCAGCCGATGGCGACGGAGGTGTCCAGGCCGCCCGAGTAGGCGAGTACGACGCGCTCGGTCACGGGGTTCTCCTTACCTTGCAACCACTGATGGGTATAACTATGCAGTCCTCCGTATGGTTTGTCAAAGCACTCTCATGACGGAGGGAAAATCGCAGGCCAGAGGGGGTGCGCGCGCTCTAGGCTCCGTGCATGAGCAGCGAGGAGATGCCGCTGAACGCGGCGATACGGCGACTCGCGCGCGGGCGCGAGCTCGCCCAGGTCATCGACGCCACGCGCCCCGGCGCGTGGACCGCCCTCGACGAAGGCATCCGCATCGCGATCGGCTACGGCGAGATCGAGCGGCCCGCCCACCCCTGGATGAGCACGAGCCGCCTCACCGCCGCCCTGCGCGCCCCCGCGCCCACGGGGTCACAGCTCGCCCTCGCCCTGTGCGACCCCAGCGGCCTCGTCCGCGAAGCCGCCCTGCCCCACGCGGCCCGCCACCCCGCCGTCCTGCCCCTGGTCGCCGTGCGCGCCACCGACTGGGCCGCTCCGGTACGGGAACGGGCGCGCGAGGTCCTGGCCGCGGCCCTCCCCGGCGCGGACGCCGCCACCCTCGGCACGACCGCACCGGTGATCCTCCGGCTGAAGGGCCGATTGCGCGGCGGCGAGGGCGTGGCCCTCCTCCAGGACGCCCTGCGCTCCGTCCCGCCCGCCACCGTCACCGCCCTCTTCCGCAACCGGGACCGCCCCACCCGGCGACTCGCCTTCGCCGCGGCCATCGAGCGCGGCCTGCTCGACGCACGCGAGCTGGCCCGGATCGCCGCGTACGACGACGACGCGGCCGTACGGAACCGGGCCGCCGACGCCGCGCTCGCCGTGGGCGTGCCCGACGAGACGCTGCCGCTGCTGCTCGGCGCGCGTTCCGGCGCGGTGCGCTCGGCCGGGGTGATCGCGCTGCGGAAGGCCGGCCGCACGGCGGAGGCGGAGCCGTTCCTCTACGACCGGTCGGGTCTCGTCCGGGCCTGCGCCCGCTGGGTGCTCCGGCAGGACGGCCGGGATCCTCTGCCGCTCTACCGGGCGGCCTGCGCCGATGCGGCGACCGTGCCCGACCGGGCGCCGCTCGGGCTCGCCGAGTGCGGCGACCGGAAGGAGGACGCGGCTGTGCTGTGGGAGCTGGCCGGGCACGAGCGCGACCACGTGCGCACCTCCGCCGTCATGGGCCTGCGCCTCTTCGAGGCGGACTTCACCCGGCTGCTGCCGCTGCTCGACGACCCGGCGCCCGGTGTCGTACGGGAGGCGGCCCGGGCCCTGCTGCCGCAGGCCGGCCGGCTGCCGGAGGCGGAGTTGCTGCGCCGCACGGGGCCGGGACGGCCGGTGCACGTCCGCGTCCGGGCGTTGCGCCTGCTGCGCGAGCACGGCTCCGTCGCGTACCAGGAGACGGCCCGGCGGCTCGTCGAGGACCCGGATCCGGTGCTGCGGATGCGGGTGCGACGGGCACTCGGGGTGCGGCGGGCACTCGGCGGCGAGGAGCCGCGTCCCGCCGCGGAGTAGATGACTGGCAAAGAGGGACGTACTAGCCTGGAAGTGCACGGACCGATCGGCGCCCGGCGCGTGACGCGCCCGGCTCCGCCTGGAGTTCCACAGAGCGATTCAGGGTCCGCGCTCAAGTCCTCGTGTCCCTCGGCGGGTTCACCCCTGCCACCCGGGCGCGTTCACCGGACGCGGTCCCGGCCCCAGGCGGGGGCCGCGGGTTGTCCGAGCCGTGACGCGAGAGGAGGTGCAACCCACATGCGTGCGTACGAGCGCCCGATGCTGACTCGGGTCGGCTCCTTCCGCAAGGAGACCGGGAGGCCGATCCGGAAGGGCAAGGGTCCTCCGGACATCCTCTTCAAGGGCAATCTCCTCTGAAACAGCCGCTGAAGGGCCGCTGAGAAGTGGAGTCGGTCCCCTCAGGATCTCCGACGAGCGACGGCGGGTGCCGGACACCCGTCGTCCTCCTGGCGAACAGGACCGTGGTGATGCCGGTGCGCTCCGAACTCGCCGCCGTTCCCTCCTGGTTCGTCGTCCTTCCGGACACTCCGGCGGCCGCCGCCCTCGCTGACGTCGCCTCACTGGGCGGCGCGCGGCGGATGGTCCGTCACCCCTCCGGCCGCCCCTGGCTGGTGGGCCGGTGGGACGAGGACACCTGCGCGACCGGGCAGGCCGGGGACAACGGGCTCGTTCTCATGGGGGAGTTCGGGCCCGTCCCGCTCGACGGGGCGGCGGCGCGGCTGCGCACGGTCGCCGACGTCGACGCGGTGGCCCGTCGTCTCACCGGCAGCTGCCATCTTCTCGCCTCCGTGTCCGGCGTGGTGCGCGCCCAGGGCGCGGTCAGCGGGTTCCGGCGGCTCTTCCACTCCACCGTCGACGGCGTCACCATCGCTTCCGACCGGGCCGACGTGGCGGCGGCCCTCGGCCGCACCGGCCCGGACCCGCGGCGGCTCGCCCTCCACCTCCTCGACCCGCCCGTCCTCCACCCCCTCACGTACCGGTCCCTGTGGCGAGGCGTCTCGGACCTGCCGCCCGACCACTTCCTCACCCTGGAGCCCGACGGACGCGCGCGCCGGGTCCGCTGGTGGCGGCCTCCCCCACCCGAAGTGCCCCTGGCCGAGGGCGCCGTCGCGTTCGCCGAGGCGTTGCGGGCGGCCGTGGAGGCCAGGGTCCGCGGCCGTGAGCGGGTCAGCAGCGATCTGAGCGGCCTGGACTCGACCGCGCTGTGCGCCCTGGCGGCCCGGTCCGCGCCGGAGGTCGTCGCCTGCACCGCCGCCGGCCCGGACCCGCTCGACGACGACGTGCGGTACGCCCGCCTCACCGCGAGCGCGCTTCCGCGGATCGACCACCTGGTCATCCCGGCCGACGAGATGCCGGAGATCTACCAGGGACTGCTCGGCACGGGCGGGCCGCTGGACGAGCTGCTCGACGAGCCCTGCGGCGGCATCGCGGACCACGCCCGGTGGGCGGCCGTCGTCGGCCGGGCCGCGGAGCGCGGCTCGCGCCTGCATCTGAGCGGCTTCGGCGGGGACGAGGTGCTGGGCTGCGCCACCACCCATCTGCGCACGCTGCTGCGCCGCCGGCCGGCGACCGCCCTGCACGAGCTGCGTGGTTTCGCCGCCGCCCACCGCTGGTCGCGTGCCCGGATGCTCCGGGAACTGTGCGACGGACGGTCCTACGGCGCCTGGCTGCGCGGCGCGGCCGACCGGCTGACCACTCCCCCGCCGCCCGACCCGGACGCCGGGGCGCTCGGCTGGGGACCCACGCCCCGCCTCGCGCCGTGGGTCACCGCGGACGCGGCCGACGCCGTGCGCGAGCTGATCCGGGCCGAGGCTCCGACGGCCCGGCCGCTGTCCGCGGACCGGGGCCTGCACGACGACCTCGTCGGGATCCGCGAGTCCGCCCGACCGGTCCGCCAGATCAGCCGCCTCGCCGCCCGCCTCGGCGTGACCCTCACCGCGCCCTACTACGACGACCGCGTCCTGGAGGCGGGACTCGCGGTCCGGCCGGAGGACAAGCGCCCGCCGTCCGCGTACAAGCCGCTGGTCAAGGAGGCGATGCGCGGCATCGTCCCCGCGGCGAGCCTGGACCGGCCGGCCAAGTCCCCCGGCATGTGCGACCTGGACGCCGCCCTGCGGGCCCACCGCGCGGAGGTGCTCGCGCTCTTCGACGGCTCCCGGCTCGGCCGGCTCGGGCTGATCGACGAGGCCGCGCTGCGCGACCTGTGTACCGGCCCGCTCCGCAACCACCCCTACGACCTGCACGACGCGCTCTACCAGGCGGTGGCCTGCGAACTCTGGCTGCGGGCCCGGGAACGCGCCACCACCGGCCCGACCGTGGGAGCCCCGCCATGACACTCACCCTGCGCACCGGCGTGTCCTGCGCCGAGACCGACTACGGGACGGCCCTGCTCGACGAGGAGAGCGGCGAGTACTGGGAGCTGAACCCCACCGGCAGCCAGGTCCTGCGCACCCTCCTGGCCGGCGGCACTCCCGAGCAGGCGGTGCGCGAGCTGACGCGGGACTACGACGTGGACGACGACAGTGCGCGGGACGACGTACGGCAGTTGGTCGAGGCGCTCGAGTCGTCCGGACTGGTGGAGCGGTGACGCCGGGCCCCGGCGCACCGGCCGCCGCCCGCCCGTGCGGAGCGGGGGTCCACGCGCGGAGCAGTGCAGGGAGCCGTTCGTGGAGCTGCTGGTGGAGCCGTTCGTGGAGCCGCTCACCGAGCCGTTCGTGGAGAGGAGCGGTCCGGTGGCCACGGTGACAGGGGTACGGGCCCTGGAGGCCCGTCTCACCGTCGGCGTCGCCCGGCTGCTGGCCCGGCGTTCGCCCCGGAGGATGCGCGCGGTGCTCGGCGCGGTGAGCCGCGGTGCCCGTCCGGCTCGTTACGAGGAGGCCCGCGCGGCCCGGGACGCGGTGACCGCCGTCAGCATGCGCTGCGCCGCGCCCGAGGGGTGCCTGCCCCGGTCCCTGGCGACCGCCCTGCTGTGCCGGCTGCACGGACGATGGCCGACGTGGTGCGTGGGGGTGCGCCGGCTGCCGCCGTTCGCCGCGCACGCCTGGGTGGAGGCGGAGGGCGTGCCGGTCGGCGAGGACCACCCGCCCGACTACTTCCGGACCTTCTTCACCGTGCCATGACGATGAAGAGGCACCGTGCCATGAGGGACCGCGGCGGCGGGCGGCTCACCGGCCCGCGCGAGATCCTGCGGGTGCTGCGCGGACACCGGCGGTGGATCGTCGGCGCCGTGTCGCTGACCGTGCTCGCCTCCGCGCTCGGCCTGGCCCAGCCCCTGGTGGTCCGGCGGGTGATCGAGTCGGCCGGGGCGGGAGCGGCCGTCGCGGGTCCCGTCGCCCTGCTGGTCGTCCTGTTCCTCGCCCAGGCCCTTGTCCAGGCGGTCGCGGGCTACGTCCTCGCTCGCACCGGCGAGGGCGTCGTCCTCGGCATCCGGCTCGACCTCGTCGAGCATCTGCTGCGGCTGCCGATGAGGACCTACGACCGGTACCGGACCGGTGACCTGATCGCGCGCACGAGCGCCGACAGCACCGCGCTGCGCCTGCTGATCGCGGAGGGGTTCACCGACGCGGTCAGCGGCGTCGTCGGGCTGGCCGGGGTGGCCGTCCTGATGATCTGGCTCGACTGGTTCCTGTTCCTGATCGTCCTCGCCCTGATCGCGCTGGGCGGGCTGCTGGTCGCCTCCGTGCTGCGCGGGATCGCGCGCGCCTCGCTCCGCGCCCAGCGGGCCACCGGAGCGATGACCGCGGAGCTGGAACGGGCCCTCGGCGCCATCCGGACGGTACGGGCCAGCCGGGCCGAACGACGCGAGGCGGACCGCATCGGCGCGCAGGCCGAGGCCGCCTTCTCCGCGAGCGTCCGGGTGGGACGGCTCGACGCGGTGGTCGCGCCGGCGATCGAACTGACCGTGCAGGGCTCGTTCCTGCTGGTCCTGCTCATCGGCGGCGTGCGCGTCGCGGACCAGGGCACCTCGGTCGCCGACCTGGCCGCCTTCCTGCTCTACATGCTCTTCCTCGTGGGGCCGGTCGGCGCGGTGTTCCAGGCGGTGAGCACCCTGCAGCAGGGTGCGGGCGCGCTGCGGCGGATCACCGAGATCCTCGACCTGCCGAGCGAGCCCGAAGCCGTTCCCGAAGCCCCGGACGTCGTCCGGCGGAGCCCGGCGGCCGTACACGGGAACCCAAACGCCGTCCGGCGGAGCCCGGAGGTCGTGCATGGGAGCCCGGAGACCGTGCAGCGGAGCCCGGCGGTCGGGCGCGGGAGCCCGGCGGTCGTGCGCGGGAGCCCGGCGGTCGTGCGCGGGAGCCCGGCGGCCGGTTCCGAAGCCCCGGCCGCCGTCTCCTCAGCGCCGTCGCCCCGGCCCGGGCACCGCCCGCCGGTGCTGGAGTTCCAGGACGTGTGGTTCGGCTACGACCCCGGGCGGCCGGTCCTGCGCGGGGTGTCGTTCCGGGTCCCCGCGCAGGGCCATGTCGCCCTCGTCGGCAGTTCCGGCGCCGGCAAGTCGACGGTCTTCGCCCTCGCCGAGCGCTTCTACGACCCCGACCGCGGCGTGCTCCTCTTCGAGGGCCGCGACGTCCGGACGCTCAGCCGCGCCGAGCACCGGGCGCGGATCGGGCTCGTCGAGCAGCACGCTCCGGTGCTGTACGGCACGCTGCGGGAGAACCTGCTCTACGCCGCCCCGGAGGCCGGCGCCGAGGAGGTGGGCCGGGCCGTGGAGCTGGCCCAGCTGTCCGAGCTGGTGGCCCGGCTGCCGCGCGGCCTCGACACCGACGCCGGGGAACACGGCATGGCCCTCTCGGGCGGCGAACGCCAGCGCGTCGCGATCGCGCGGTCCCTGCTGAGCCGCCCCGGTCTGCTGCTGCTCGACGAGCCGACCGCCCACCTGGACGCGGTGAACGAGGCGGCCCTGCGCCGTTCGATCGAGCAGGCCGCCGCCGAGTGCGCGGTGCTGGTCATCGCCCATCGGCTGTCGACGATCCGTGCCGCGGACCTGATCATCGTGCTCGACGGCGGCCGGGTCGCCGCCACGGGGAGCCATGAGGACCTCCTCGACCGCTGTGCCCCGTACCGGCTCCTGTGCCGTGCCCAACAGACGAAACGGCCCGCCGCACACGGCGGGGGAAACCGATAATCCGTCACATGGGAAAAACGTATGAACGCATCGACGGACGTCTCCGCGCCTTCATCGAGGTCCAGCCGGTCTTCTTCACCGCCACCGCGCCGCTCGCGGGCGACGGTCATGTGAACCTCTCTCCCAAGGGTCGCCGGGGCACGCTCGTCGTGCTCGACGAACTGACCCTGGCCTACGTGGACTTCGGCGGCAGCGGCGCCGAGACGCTGGCGCACCTGCGGGAGCCGGGCAACGGCCGGATCACGCTCATGTGGACGGCGTTCTCCGGGCCGCCCACCGTGGTGCGGGTGCACGGCACGGGCGAGGTGGTGCTCCGGGACGACCCGCGCTTCGCCGGGCTGTTCGCCCGCTTCCCGGCCGAGGCGGTCGAGGGGCAGGGCGGTGTGCGGGCGATCGTCGTGGTGCACGCCCGGCGGGTCAGCGACGCCTGCGGCTACGCCGTGCCGCTGATGGAGTACCAGGAGGACCGGCAACTGCACGCGGACCACTTCAACCGCAAGACGGAGGAGGAGTTCGACGCGTACTGCGCCCGCAAGGACCACGTGGCGACCAGCCTGGACGGGCTGCCCGCGCTGCCGCTCCCGCTGCCGCCGCTCCCCCGCCCGGCTCAGTAGCGTGGCGGAGCGCGGGCCGGGCGCCTAGCGTCGCGCCATGCGTACCCTTCTGGCGCTCGGCGTGCTGCTGTTCCCCCTCGCCCAGCCGCCCGCTCCCCTCCCCGCGCGGATGGCGGACACCGGCGGCGGCTCGCAGCTGATCACGGCCGAGGCCGCGGACACCGGCGCCACGACCGGGACGGTCACCTGGTGGGACCGGCGCGGCGGCCGGTGGGTCGGGGCCGGATCCGCGCCGGCGCGCTTCGGGGCGAACGGGCTCGCCGAGGGGACGGCCCGGCGGCAGGGCACGAACACCACGCCGACCGGGCTCTACGGGCTCCCGTACGCCTTCGGGACGGCGCCCGCGCCCACCGGGACGACGTACGGGTACGCGCGGGTCACCGAGCGGTCCTGGTGGTGCCAGGACAACGCGTCGGCCTCGTACAACCGCTGGGTGGAGGGGCTGCCGCCAGACTGCCGGGCCGCCGAGGCGGAGCACCTGTCGGCGTACCAGACGCAGTACGCGCACGCGCTGGTCATCGGCTTCAACTACGCCCGTCCGGTGCGCGGGCGTGGCGCCGGGATCTTCCTGCATGTGAACGGGCGCGGGGCGACGGCCGGTTGTGTGTCCGTGCCGGCGGAGGCGATGCGCCGGATCCTCGCCTGGGCGGATCCGGCCCGCCGTCCGCACATCGCCATCGGCACGCGGGGCGGGCCGATGGCGATCACGCGGTACTGAACGGCTGAACGGCTGAGCGCCTGAGCGGCGTCAGCGCTCCTTCTGCGCGAGGCGCAGCAGGTGGTCGGCGAGCGCCTGCCCGCCGGTCGGGTCGCGGGAGATGAGCAGCAGCGTGTCGTCGCCCGCGATCGTGCCGAGGATCGCGTTCAGCTCGGCCTGGTCGATGGCCGACGCGAGGAACTGGGCGGCGCCCGGCGGGGTGCGCAGCACCACCAGGTTGGCGGACGCCTCGGCGGAGATCAGCAGTTCGCCGGAGAGGCGGCGCATCCGCTCCTCCTTGGCGGACTCGCCGAGCGGGGCCTGCGGGGTGCGGAAGCCGCCCTCGCTGGGCACCGCGTAGATCAGTTCGCCGCCCGTGTTGCGGATCTTCACCGCGCCCAGCTCGTCGAGGTCGCGGGAGAGCGTCGCCTGGGTGACGCTCAGTCCGTCGTCCGCGAGGAGCTTGGCCAGCTGGCTCTGCGAGCGCACCGGCTGCCGGTTGAGGATGTCGACGATCCTGCGGTGGCGGGCGGTGCGGGTCTGCGGAACGGACGGCCCGGCGTGTTCGTGTTCCTGCGCGTCGGTCATCGTCGTCTCATTCTCCGGTTCGTCCTTCCCCGTTCACCACGTCGAGGACGCCGGGCAGGGCCCGCAGGAAGGCGTCCACCACCTCGTCTCCGACGATCAGCGGCGGCATGAGCCGTACGACATCGGGGGCGGGCGCGTTCACCAGGAGACCGGCGTCCTGAGCCGCCTGCTGCACCTGCGGCGCGAGGGACTCGGTGAGCACGATACCCAGGAGCAGACCCGAGCCACGGACATGGGAGACCAACGGGTGGCCGAGACCCTCGATTCCGTCGCGCAGTTTCTCGCCGAGCCGCTTCACCTCGTCGAGGACGGCGTCGCCGCCGAGGGTGTCGAGGACGGCGAGTCCGGCGGCGCAGGCGACCGGGTTGCCGCCGAAGGTGGTGCCGTGGTGGCCGGGCGTGAACAGTTCGGCGGCCGGACCGAAGGCGACGGTCGCGCCGAGCGGGAGGCCGCCGCCGAGGCCCTTGGCGAGGGTGACGATGTCGGGGTCGACGCCCTCGTGGGCCTGGTGCTCGAACCAGGTGCCGCAGCGGCCGATGCCGGTCTGCACCTCGTCGAGGACGAGCAGGGTGCCGGTGGCGCGGGTGATCTCGCGGGCGGCCTTGAGGTAGCCGGCGGGCGGGACGACGACGCCGTTCTCGCCCTGCACGGGCTCGATGATGACGAAGGCGGTCTCCTCGGTGACGGCGGCGCGCAGGGCGTCGACGTCCCCGTACGGCACGTGTGTGACGTCGCCGGGCAGCGGCAGGAACGGGCCCTGCTTGCCGGGCTGGCCGGTGAGCGCGAGGGCGCCCATGGTCCGGCCGTGGAAGCCGCCGGTGGTGGCGACCATGTGCCGGCGGCCGGTGAGCCGGCCGAGCTTGAAGGCGGCCTCGTTGGCCTCGGCGCCGGAGTTGCAGAAGAACACCTTGCCGGGCCGGCCGAAGAGCTGGAGCAGCTTCTCGGCGAGCGCGACCGGGGGTTCGGCGACGAAGAGGTTGGAGACGTGGCCGAGGGAGGCGATCTGCCGCGACACGGCGTCGACGACGGCCGGGTGGGCGTGGCCGAGGGCGTTGACGGCGATGCCGCCCACGAAGTCGAGGTACTCGTTGCCGTCGGCGTCCCAGACCTTGGCGCCCTCGCCGCGGACGAGCGGCAGCCGGGGCGTGCCGTAGTTGTCCATCAGCGAGCCCTGCCACCGCTGGGTCAGGTCCTGGTTGCTCATTTCGCGTCCCCCTTGGTCCCGTCCGTGGTCCCGTCCGTGACCCCGTCCGTGGTCCCGTCCGGCACGACCATCGTGCCGATGCCCTCGTCGGTGAAGATCTCCAGCAGGATCGAGTGCTGCACCCGGCCGTCGATGACCCGGGCGGTGTTCACGCCGTTGCGGACGGCGTGCAGGCAGCCCTCCATCTTGGGGACCATGCCGCTGGAGAGCTCGGGCAGCAGCTTCTCCAGCTGGCTCGCGGTGAGCCGGCTGATGACCTCGTCGCTGTTCGGCCAGTCCTCGTAGAGGCCCTCGACGTCGGTCAGCACCATCAGTGTCTCGGCGCCCAGCGCAGCAGCGAGTGCCGCAGCCGCCGTATCAGCATTGACGTTGTAGACATGGTCGTCGTCCTGGGAGCGGGCGATCGAGGAGACGACGGGGATGCGTCCGTCGGCGAGCAGGGCCTCGATGGCGCCGGTGTCGATGTCGGTGATCTCGCCGACCCGGCCGATGTCGACGGTCTCGCCGTCGATCTCCGGCAGGTGCTTGACGGCGGTGATGGTGTGGGCGTCCTCGCCGGTGAGGCCGACGGCGAGCGGACCGTGCTGGTTCAGCAGGTTGACCAGCTCGCGCTGGACCTGCCCGGCGAGCACCATCCGCACGACGTCCATGGCCTCCTCGGTGGTAACGCGCAGGCCGGCCTTGAATTCGCTGACGATGCCGTGCCGGTCGAGTGCGGCACTGATCTGCGGGCCGCCGCCGTGCACGACGACCGGCTTGAGGCCGGCGTGGCGCAGGAAGACGACGTCCTGGGCGAAGGCGGCCTTGAGGTCCTCGTCGATCATGGCGTTGCCGCCGAACTTGATGACGACGGTCTTGCCGTGGTGGCGGGTGAGCCAGGGCAGCGCCTCGATGAGGGTCTGCGCCTTGGGAAGGGCGGTGTGCTTGCGGGCGGCCGGGTTCGCGCCGGGGTTCTTGGGATCGCTCATGACGAGTAGGCGCTGTTCTCGTGGACGTAGTCGGCGGTGAGGTCGTTGGCCCAGATGACTGCGGCCTCGGAGCCGGCGGCGAGGTCGGCGGTGATGACGACCTCCCGGTAGCGCATGTCGACCAGCTCGCGGTCCTCGCCGACGGAGCCGTTCCGGCAGACCCAGACGCCGTTGATGGCGACGTTGAGGCTGTCGGGCTCGAAGGCCGCGGAGGTGGTGCCGATGGCGGAGAGCACCCGGCCCCAGTTGGGGTCCTCGCCGTGGATGGCGCACTTGAGCAGATTGTTGCGGGCGATGGACCGGCCGACCTCGACGGCGTCGTCCTCGGTGGCCGCGTTGATCACCTCGATCCGGATGTCCTTGCTGGCGCCCTCGGCGTCGCCGATGAGCTGGCGGGCGAGGTCGGCGCAGACCTCCTGGACGGCCTGGGCGAACTCGTCCTGCGCCGGGGTGACACCGGCGGCGCCGGAGGCGAGGAGCAGCACGGTGTCGTTGGTGGACATGCAGCCGTCGGAGTCGACCCGGTCGAAGGTGAGCCGGGTGGCGTGGCGCAGGGCGGCGTCGAGGCCGGGGGCGTCGACGTCGGCGTCGGTGGTGAGGACGACGAGCATGGTGGCGAGGCCGGGGGCGAGCATGCCCGCGCCCTTGGCCATGCCGCCGACGGTCCAGCCGTCCCTCTGGACCACCGACGTCTTGTGGACGGTGTCGGTGGTCTTGATGGCGATGGCGGCCTTCTCGCCGCCGTGCTCGGAGAGCTCGGCCGCGGCCTGCTCGACGCCCGGCAGCAGCTTGTCCATGGGCAGCAGGATGCCGATGAGCCCGGTGGAGGCGACGGCGACCTCGCCGGCGCCCGTCTCACGGCCGGCCTTGGTGAGGACCTCGGCGACCTTCTCGGCGGTGGCGTGGGCGTCCTGGAAGCCCTGCGGGCCGGTGCAGGCGTTGGCGCCGCCGGAGTTGAGGACGACGGCGGTCAACTCGCCGTCCGCGAGGACCTGCTGGGACCAGAGGACCGGGGCGGCCTTGACGCGGTTGGAGGTGAAGACTCCCGCGGCGGCGCGGCGCGGCCCGGTGTTGACCACGAGGGCCAGGTCCGGGTTGCCGTTCTGCTTGATCCCGGCCGCGATGCCCGCGGCCGTGAATCCCTTCGCTGCGGTGACGCTCATGGAGCGACTCCAATCGTGGAGAGTCCCGTGCCCTCGGGGAGTCCGAGGGCGATGTTCATGCTCTGCACCGCGCCGCCGGCGGTGCCCTTGGTGAGGTTGTCGATGGCGCTGATCACGATGATCCGGTTGGCCACCTCGTCGTACGCGACCTGCAGGTGAACGGCGTTGGAACCGTAGACGGAGGCCGTGGCCGGCCACTGGTCCTCGGGCAGGAGGTGGACGAACGCCTCGTCGGCGTACGCCTTCTGGTACGCGGCGCGCAGGCTCTCGGCGGTGACGCCGGGCCTGGCGGTGGCCGAGCAGGTGGCGAGGATGCCGCGGGGCATGGGCGCGAGGGTGGGCGTGAAGGACACGGTGACCCGCTCGCCCGCCGCCCCGCTGAGGTTCTGGATCATCTCGGGGGTGTGCCGGTGGCCGCCGCCGACGCCGTACGGGGACATGTTGCCCATGACCTCGCTGCCGAGCAGATGGGGCTTGGCGGCCTTGCCGGCGCCGGAGGTGCCGGAGGCGGCGACGATCACGGCCTCGGGCTCGGCGAGCCCGGCCGCGTACGCCGGGAAGAGCGCGAGCGACACGGCGGTGGGGTAGCAACCGGGCACCGCGATGCGCTTGGACCCCTCCAGCGCGGCGCGGGCACCCGGCAGTTCGGGGAGGCCGTAGGGCCAGGTGCCGGCGTGCGGGGAGCCGTAGAAGGCCTCCCAGTCGGCCGCGTCCCTGAGCCGGAAGTCGGCACCCATGTCGACGACGAGGACGTCCGGGCCGAGCTGCTCGGCGACGGCGGCGGACTGTCCGTGCGGCAGGGCGAGGAAGACGACGTCGTGGCCGGCGAGGGCCTCGGGGGTGGTCTCGGTGAGCACCCGGTCGGCGAGCGGCAGCAGGTGCGGCTGGAGGCCGCCGAGCCGCTGACCGGCGTTGGAGTGACCGGTCAGGGTGCCGATCTCGACCTCGGGGTGGGCGAGGAGGAGGCGCAGGAGCTCTCCGCCCGCGTATCCGCTCGCGCCCGCGACTGCTGCTCGTACCGTCATCGAAACCCTCCTCATAGATGGCATGACTATACGAGCTCTCGCAGTTTTATGCAAAGCCCGCGTTGTCACGTGCCGCCGGGCGGCGGCGTCGACGGATCGACGACCCACCGCCCCGGCCCGCCGCGCCCGCGGGGTGGCGCGGAGGCCGAGCCCAGTGCCGGCGAAAAATCGCCTGCGCCGCCCGCCGCTCCCCCGTACCCTCGGTGCCATGTCTACGCCCCGAATCTCCTAGCCACAGGACCCGCTTCCACGCCACCCGTGTGTCCTCAAGCTTGTTCGGAGCGTCATCCTATGATCACCATCCGTGGTGTCGACGTGCGCGTCGGCGCCCGTCTCCTGCTGTCCGAGATCTCCTTCACCGTCGCGCCAGGCGACCGGATCGGCCTCGTCGGCCGCAACGGGGCCGGCAAGACCACCCTGCTGCACACCCTGGCCGGGCTGCGTGCGCCGGCCGCCGGGCGCGTGACGCGCACCGGTCCCGTCGCGCATCTGGCGCAGGACTCGCGCGCCGCCGACCCCTCCCTCTCCGTCACCGACCGGATCCTGTCCGCGCGGGGGATGGACATGGCCGTGCGGCGGCTGCACGAGGCCGCCGACCGGCTCGCCGCGGCAGCCGACGACAAGGCCTTGGCGGCGTACGCGCGGGCCGAGGCCGCGTTCGAGGCGTGCGGCGGGTACGCGGCGGAGGCCGAGGCGGCGCGGGTGGCCGCGGGCCTCGGGCTGCCGGCCGAGGTGATGGGCCGGCCCGTCGGCACGCTGTCCGGCGGGCAGAAGCGCCGGGTCGAGCTCGCCCGGATCCTGTTCGCGGGCCACGGCCGGGAGGGCACGCTGCTGCTCGACGAGCCGACGAACCACCTGGACGCGGACTCGGTGGCCTGGCTGCGCGGTCATCTCGCCTCCCACCAGGGCGGGCTTGTGCTCATCAGCCATGACCTGGACCTGATCGAAGCCACCGTCAACCGGGTCTTCCACCTCGATCCGCAGCGCGCGACGGTCGACGTCCACAACACCGGCTGGGCCGCGTACCTCACCCAGCGGGACGCGGACGAGCGGCGCCGCACCCGCGAGCGCGCCAACGCCGAACGCAAGGCGGCGGCGCTGCACGCACAGGCGGAGAAGATGAAGGCCCGCACGTCGACCTCGGTCACCGCGCGCAGCATGGCGCGCCGCGCCGACCGGCTCCTGGACGGCCTGGAGGCGGTCCGGCGCACCGAGCAGGTGGCCCGCATCCGCCTCCCGGAGCCGGCGCCGTGCGGCCGTACGCCGCTGGGCGCGGTGTCGCTGACCAAGGGGTACGGGGGCGGGCGGCCGGTCCTGGACGGGGTGGACCTGGCGGTGGACCGGGGCAGCCGGCTCGTCGTGCTCGGGCTCAACGGCGCGGGCAAGACGACGCTGCTGCGCCTGCTGGCCGGGCAGGAGACGCCGGACGCGGGCCGCGTGGTCCACGGGCACGGGCTGCGGCTCGGCTACTTCGCGCAGGAGCACGAGACGCTCGACCCGTCGCGCACGGTCCGGGAGAACCTGGCCGCCGCCGCCCCGCACCTGACCGACGGCGAGGTCCGCCGCGTCCTCGGCGCGTTCCTGTTCCGGGGCGACGACGCCGACAAACCGGCCGGGGTCCTGTCGGGCGGCGAGAAGACCCGGCTGGCGCTCGCGGGCCTGGTCCACTCGGGCGCGAACGTCCTGCTCCTCGACGAGCCGACGAACAACCTGGACCCGGCCTCGCGCGACGAGGTCCTGGCGGCCGTCGGCACGTACCCGGGCGCGATCGTCATGGTCACGCACGACGAGGGCGCGATCGACGCGCTGCGTCCGGAGCGGGTGCTCGTGCTGCCGGAGGCGGAGGAGGACCTGTGGAACGAGGGCTATCGGGACCTGGTGTCCCTGGCGTAGCTATCGCTTCACGGCTTTGAGGATCACGAACTTTGGGTCGCTCGCGACGAGTTCGCTGTTCCCGAAGATCCGCCGCAGGGTGACGTGGTAGCCGAGGTGCCGGTTGCCGACCACCCACAGCTCCCCGCCGGGCCGCAGGGCCCGGCGGGCGTCGGCGAACATCCGGCGGGCGGTGCGGTCGGTGGTGGCCTGGTGGCTGTGGAAGGGCGGATTGTTGAGCACCAGGTCCACGGAGCCGGGCGGCGCGTCGGCGAGGCCGTCGCCCACCTGGAACTCGGCCTTGCGCCCCTCCCCCGCGTGGTGGCGGAAGTTCTCCTCGGCCGAGGCGACGGCCTGGTACGACTCGTCGGTGAAGACCAGCTCCGCGTCGGGCTCGGCGAGCGCGACGGCGAGGCCGACGACGCCGTTGCCGCAGCCGAGGTCGACGACCCGGGCGGCACCGAGACCGGTCGGCAGGTGCTGCAGGAAGAACCGCGTGCCGATGTCGAGGCGGTCGGCGCAGAAGACGCCGGCCTGGTTGACGACGGTCCGCCCGGCGAGCCGGCCCGGGGCGTCGGCGGGCAGCTCGTACGCGTGGGGCCACGGATTGGCGTCCCGTACGCGAGCCGGGTCCGGTGTCGTGTGGATCAGCCGGGCCTTCTTCACGGCGAGGGAGGTCCGGGTCGGGCCGAGGATCGTCTCGAACAGGCTGAGGGTGGAGGTGTGGATCTCCTTCACCATCCCGGTGCCGAAGATCACCGTTCCCTCGTGCACGGCCGGGGCGAGCCGGTGCAGCTGGTCCTCCAGGAGCGCGAGGCTCTTCGGGACGCGGACGAGGAGCACGTCGACGCGCTCGGGCGGCGGGTCCTGCGTCGTCAGCAGGCGCACTGCGTCGGGGGCGGCCCCCGAGCGGGCCAGGTTCTCGGCGGTGGCGGTGCGGCCGAGGTACGAGTCGGAGATCTGCACCGGCTCACCGGCGCCGGCCGCCGCGAGCGCGGTGGCGAGCGCGCCCCAGCGGTCGCCGACGACCACGACGGTGCCGGAGAGGTCGGTACCGGTCTCGGCGAGGTGGCCGAGGAGGTACTCGTCGGCCGCGTCCCAGGCCCGCAAGGGGTCGCGCGGGTCGGCCGGGTGGCGGGTGAGCGGGAAGGTGCCCCATGACGTGGTCAGACGGTTCATCGTGCGCACCAGGCTAGCCGGTGCGGTGGGAACGGCGGTGCGGTGGGAACGGCCGGTGCGGTGGGAACGGCGGGTGCGGCGCCGTCGTGGTGCGAGCGGGCAGCGGGGCGGAGGCGCCCGCCTCACCCCACCGCCGCCGCCAGCTGCAGGTGCCACACGCCCGGGCGCCCCGTCAGCGTGACCGTCGACAGCGGGCGGACGTCCACGTTCCAGTACGTCGCCGGCGGGGCCTTCAGCGCGTAGACGAGGGCGGCCCGGACCACCGCCGGCTCGGCGACGGCCACGATGGCGACGCCGTCGTCGGCGGGGCGGGTGTCGAGCCAGCCGCCCACGCGCGTGATGAAGGAGAGCAGCGTCTCGCCGCCGTGCGGGGCGGTGCGCGGGTCGCTGAGCCAGGTGTCGACGGCGGCGGGTTCGAGGGCGGCTACGTCGGCGAGGGTGAGGCCGCGCCAGCGGCCCATGTCGCAGTCGCGCAGGGCCGGCTGGGCGAGCGGTGCGTAGCCGAGGGCGGTGCCGGTGGCGCGGCTGCGGGGCGTCGGGGAGCAGTAGCGGAGCTCGGCGGCGCCGAGCGGGATCAGCCGGGGCGCGGCGAGCTGCACCTCGTACCAGCCGGCCTCGTCGAGCGGCCGGTCGTCGTCGAAGCGTTCGGCGAGCAGGGAGGAGCTGCGTGCCGCCGCGACCAGCGTGACCCGAAGACCCATGGCGGGATCGTGAGGCCGGTGGCGCCGCTGGTCAAGGGGTGTCGGCGGGGTCGTCCGGGTCAGGCGCCCCTCGCTGCCCGAGTGCCGTCCACTTGTCCGGATTCCGCCGTGGCGTGAATCGGGTCTTTCCTCGGCCGCCGTGGACGTCGGTGTCCCTCACCCCACCAGCTCGTCGATGGCGGTCCGCAGCCTCCGTACGCCCTCGACGATCTCCGCCGGGCCCGCGACACCCGCGAAACTCAGCCGGATGTGGCCGGCGGGCGGCTCGGCGGCGAAGTAGGGGCGGCCGGGTGCGACGGCGACGCCGGTGCGCAGGGCGGTGGGGAGGAGGGCGGCTTCGGGGAGGGTGTCGGGGAGGCGGAGCCAGAGGTGGTAGCCGCCGGAGGGGACGTGGGGCAGGGCGAGTTCGGGGAGGTGGCGGGCGACGGCGGCGGTCATGGTGTCGCGGCGGCTCTTCAGTTCCTGGGAGACGGCCCGCAGATGGCGGCTCCAGGCCGGCGAGCCGACGAGTTCGAGGGCGGTCTCCTGGAGCGGCCGTGGCACGAAGAAGCTGTCGACGATCTGGATGGCGCGGAGCCGTTCGAGGACGGGGCCGCGGGCGGCGAGCGCGCCGACGCGGAGGCTCGCGGAGGTGATCTTGGTGAGCGAGCAGACGTGGACGACGACGCCGTCGGGGTCGTCAGCGGCGAGGGTCGGTGGCAGCGGGTCGGAGTCCTCGTGGACGAGGCGGCGGGCGAAGTCGTCCTCGACGACGAAGGCGCCCGCGGCGCGGGCGATGCGGACGACGGCGGCCCGCCGCTCGACGGAGAGCGCGGCGCCGGTGGGGTTCTGGAAGAGCGGCTGGCAGACGACGACGCGCGCGCCGGTGGCGCGGAAGGCGGCTTCGAGGAGGTCGGGGCGGATGCCGTCGGCGTCGGTGGGGACCGGCACGGGCCGCAGGCCGGCGGCGCGGGCGACGGCCAGCATGCCGGGGTAGGTGGGCGATTCGACGAGGACGGGGGTGCCGGGCGCGCCGAGCGCGCGCAGGGCGGTGGTGAGGGCGGACTGGCCGCCGGCGGTGACGAGGACCTCTGCGGCGGTCACGCCGCCGCCGATCTCGCGGGCGAACCAGGCGCGCAGTTCGGGCAGTCCGTCGGCGGGCGGGCGGCCCCAGGCGCCGGGGCGGCGGCCGGCCCGGGCGAGGGCGGCGGCGAGGGCGCGTTCGGGCTGGAGGGTGGGGTGGAGGTAGCCGCCGTTGAACTCGATGACGCCGGTCGGGGGCGTGGCGAGGGTGACGAGGAGGCCGGAGGCGTCGACGGCGCGCGGGACGGCGTCGCCGCCCGCCCCGGTGTCGGCGCTGAGGGCGAGCTGCTGCCAGGAGGTGTCGCCGGTGGGAGGCGTGGCGGTGCGGGTCTCGGCGCGGTAGGCGCCGGCGCCGGGGCGGGTGACGACGAGGCCCTCGGCGGCGAGCTGGGCGAGGGCGCGGGTGACGGTGACCGGGGAGACGTGGTGGCGCTCGACGAGGGCGCGACTCGACGGCAGCTTCTCACCAGGTGAGTAGCGGTTGAGTTCCGCTTTCAGCAATTCCGTCAGTTCATCGACGCTGCTACGCTGTTGCATGACAGCACAGAATAGCGCTACCAGCCCGAGCACGATAGCGGTCACCGCTACCGGCACCCGCCCCGCCGTGAACACGGGCACCCTGCTCGCCGCGCTCGGCGTGATCTGCTTCTCCCTCACCTTCCCGTCCACGGTGTGGGGTCTGGAGAGCTTCGGCCCCTGGTCCCTGGTCGCCGTCCGCTCGGTGCTCGCCGCGCTCATCGCGGGCGCCTTCCTGCTGGCGGGCCGGGTGCCGCTGCCGGAGCGCCGCCACTGGGCCGGGCTCGCCGTCGTCGGCGGCGGGGTCGTGGTGGGCTTCCCGCTGCTGACGACGCTGGCGCTGCAGACCTCGACCACCTCGCACGCCGCCGTGGTCGTCGGCCTGCTGCCGCTCACCACGGCGACGTTCGCCGCGATCCGGACCGGCCGGCGCCCGTCCCGTACGTTCTGGGTCGCGGCCGTCTCCGGCGCGGTCGTGGTGCTCGCCTTCACCCTCCAGCAGAGCGGTGGCGCGCTGTCGACCGGCGACCTGTACCTCTTCGGCGCCCTGCTGGTGTGCGCCGCCGGGTACACCGAGGGCGGGCGGCTCGCAAAGCTCATGCCGGGCTGGCAGGTGATCGGCTGGGCGCTGGTGCTGTGCCTGCCGCTGATGGCGGCGGCCGCGGTCGTGGCCCTCGCGCACGAGCCGGTGCACTTCACCGCGCACGGCGTCGTCGGGCTGCTGTGGGTGGCGGCCGGCTCGACCTTCTTCGGCCTGTACGTCTGGTACCGGGGCATGGCCGCGATCGGCATTCCGCGCGCCAGCCAGTTGCAGCTCGCCCAGCCGCTGATGACCCTCGTCTGGTCGGTGACCGTGCTCGGCGAGGACCTGGCGCCCGCCGCACCGCTCGCGGCCGTCGGCGTCCTGGTCTGCATCGCGGTGACCCAGCGGGCGAAGAGCTGAGACGGACGTCACAATGGCAGACGTAGACTCCGAGTAGGGCAGGCCCAGGCGCGAGGAGGTCACCCATGCGTGCGTCCAAGGGCGACAGGCTGGTGGTGCACGGCCGTACGGTCGGCCAGCACGAACGTACCGCCGAGGTCGTTCAGGTCATGGGCGAGAACGGCAATCCCCCGTTCCGCGTGAAGTTCGACGACGACGGCCACGAGGCCGTGGTGCTGCCGGGCCCCGACACCACCGTCCGCCACCGTCCGCAGGCCGGGGGCCAGTAGCCCCCGGCGGTCCCGACGCCGAGGCGGCGCCGCGGCACGGCCGCATCCCTCGGGCTAGGCGTCCACGGCGGACGTCAGCGCGCCCAGCGGATCCTTCGCGACCTCGCGGGCCGCGAAGTAGCAGTGCCCGCCGACGGTGGCGTACGTCCGGGCGAGCCGCACGTGCCGGGCCAGCTCCGCCGGGTCCTGCCAGGCGGCCGGCTGCGCCGGGTCGCCCACCTTGTAGAGCGCCTCGCCGAGGTAGAGCCGTACGCCGGTGCCCCGGACCACCGCGTCCCACCAGGGCACGAGCTTGGCGTAGTCACAGGCGTCGAAGCCGATGTGCCAGTAGAGCTGCGGGATCACGTGGTCGAGCCAGCCCTCGCGGATCCAGCGACGGGTGTCGGCGTAGAGGTCGTCGTAGCTCTGCCCGCCGCGGGTGTCCGAGCCCTCCGGATCGGTGCCTGCGTTGCGCCAGATCCCGAACGGGCTGATCCCGAAGGCGACCGAGGGCTTCACCTCCTTGATCCGGGCCGCCGTCTCCCGCACCAGCAGGTCGACGTTGTTCCGCCGCCAGGCCGCCCGGTCCGCGAACCCCGCCCCGTAGCGCGCGTACGCGTCGTCGTCGGCGATGGTCTGCCCGGCGACCGGATACGGGTAGAAGTAGTCGTCCCAGTGCAGCGCGTCGATGTCGTAGCGGCGTACGGCGTCGAGCATGGCGTCCTGGACATGGCGCCGGACCTCGGGGAGACCCGGGTTGTAGAGCAGCTTGCCGTCGTAGACCAGGGCCCACTCGGGGTGGCGCCGCACGGGGTGGCCCGGGGCCAGCCGTGACGGGTCGGAGTGGGAGGCCACCCGGTACGGGTTGCACCAGGCGTGCAGCTCCAGGCCGCGTGCGTGCGCCTCGGCCACGGCGGTGCCGAGCGGGTCCCAGCCCGGGTCGGCGCCCTGGACGCCGGTGAGGCACTGCGCCCAGGGCTCGTACGGGGAGGGCCACAGGGCGTCGGCGGAGGGCCGGACCTGGAGGACGACCGCGGTCATCCGGCGCCGGACCGCGAGGTCGAGCAGGCCGGTCAGCTCGGCGCGCTGCTCGGCGGCCGTGAGGCCCGGCCGGGACGGGAAGTCGCGGTTGGTGATCGTCGCGACCCACATGCCCCGGAACTCCTCCGCCCGGCGGACGCCGTCCGTTCTCCCGCCCGCGGGTCCGGACGCGGGCCCGAGCACGTCCCCCGCGCCCCCCGCTCCCGCCGGCTCGCCCGCGGGCCCGAGCGCGTCCCCCGCCGCCCCCGCGTCACCGGCCCCGATCCCCCACGCGGCCAGCGCCGCCCCCGTCACAAACCCTCTTCTCCCGATCCGCGGCATTTGTCACCCCTCGCTATCGGATACGTCACAGCCCATCGGACAGCATGCCCACCCCAGAACGATCGATCATCGGGCGTGTCGGGAGTAACGTCGTGGGGTCGAGGCGGACGCACCGGAATCACACGGGCCCGCCGCCAGCACAGAGCGAAAGGCACGAGGTGACGGACTCCATGGCCGACATTGAGCGCGTCGGAGTGGTGGGCTGCGGCCAGATGGGCGCGGGCATCGCGGAGGTGTGTGCCCGCAGCGGGCTCGAGGTGAAGGTCGCCGAGACCACCGGCGAGGCACTGGAGCTCGGCCGCACGCGGCTGACCAACTCGCTCACGAAGGCCGCCGAACGCGGCAAGATCAGCGAGGAGGAGCGCGACCAGGCGCTCGCCCGACTCAGCTTCACCACCGACCTGGGCGAGTTCGCCGACCGCGACCTCGTGATCGAGGCCGTCGTGGAGAACGAGCAGGTCAAGACCGAGATCTTCCAGGTGCTCGACCAGGTGGTGACCCGGCCGGACGCCATCCTGGCCTCGAACACCTCCTCCATCCCGCTGGTGAAGCTGGCCGTGGCGACCTCCCGCCCCGACAACGTCATCGGCATCCACTTCTTCAACCCGGCGCCGGTGCAGAAGCTCGTCGAGCTGATCCCCGCCCTCACCACCTCCGAGGGCACGATCAGCCGGGCGCAGCTGTTCGCCGAGAAGGTGCTCGGCAAGCACGCGATCCGCGCGCAGGACCGCTCGGGCTTCGTGGTGAACGCGCTGCTCGTGCCGTACCTGCTCTCCGCGATCCGGATGTTCGAGTCGGGCATCGCGAGCCGCGAGGACATCGACAACGGCATGGAGTTCGGCTGCGCCCACCCGATGGGCCCGCTGAAGCTCTCGGACCTGATCGGTCTGGACACGATCGCGTCGATCGCCGACTCGATGTACGCCGAGTACAAGGAGCCGCTGTACGCCGCTCCTCCGCTGCTCCAGCGCATGGTGGACGCGGGCCGTCTGGGCCGCAAGACCGGCTCGGGCTTCTACCCGTACTCCTGAGGCGCCCCCCCACACGCCACTCCTGAGACCCCGGGAGTGCCGATCGGACGGCCCGTACACCGCACAGGTACGGGCCGTCCGGCTTTTCCGCGCGCGGTCTGCTCCGGGCTCAGCCGAGCCGCAGGTGGTGCAGCATCAGCAGCCCCGCGGCGGTGTTGGCGGCGGGTACCTGCCCCCGGGCGACCAGGTCGGGGACGGATTTGAGCGGGACCCACTCCAGGCGGGAGGACTCGAAGGCGTCGCGCGGCGGCCCGGTCCAATGGGCCTCCTCGCTCCAGTAGAGGTGGTGGCGGGCGTCGCTGAGGCCGCCCTCCGGCTCGACGGTGAGCAGCGGGCGCAGCGGGCCCGGGCGCCAGCCGGTCTCCTCCTCCATCTCGCGGGCGGCGGCGACCTCGATCTCCTCGCCGTCCTCGACGACGCCGGCGGCGAGTTCCCAGCCCCAGCTGTCGGTGATGAAGCGATGGCGCCAGAGCAGCAGGACCTCGTCGGAGGCGTTGACGGCGGTCGCGGCGGCGACCGGGCGGAGCCGGATCAGATAGTGGTCGAGGCGCCGGCCGTCGGGGAGTTCGACGTCCGCGAGGTTGACCCGGAACCAGCGGTTCTCATAGACGGATTGTTCGCTTAATTTCGTCCACTGCACGTTCTTGCCACCTTCCGACTGGTCGGTGATTACCTGGTGGCAATATCGCAGCAGTTCCCGGGTCGCAAGGACACGCTCACAGGGGCACGCGCAGCGCACCGCCGACGATGTCGGCCGCTTCGCGCGCCTGGGCCTCCCCGCTCGCCAGCAGCTCCTCCCGGACCAGCCGCAACCGGTCCCGCAGCCGCCGCGACTCCATCCCGCGCGCCCGCTCGGTCATCTCCACCGCCGTGCCCGCGGCCCGGTCCGGCTCGCCCTGCCGGAGCTCGATCCGGCACAGCATCGCGAGCCGGTGCACCCGCCCCCGGTCGTGCGCCGGGGTCCCGACGGCCGCCGCCGCGTGCTCGTGGGCCGCGCCGAGTTCACCCAGACTGAGGAGGGCCTCGGCGACCTGCACATTGACGAGCCCGGGCTGGACGTAGCCGGTCTCGGCCGGTTCGCAGCCCGGCCGGATCCGCTCCGCCTCGGCCTCGGCCCGCAGGATGCAGCCGAGCGCCGCGGCCCCGTCGCCCAGATGCGCGTACGCCTTCGCCTGCATCGCCGTCAGATCGGCGGCGAGCGCGGGCGTGATCTCCCGCCCCGCCGAGCGCAGCGCCGCCTCCGCGAACGCCACCGCCTGCCGGTACTCCCCCATGAACAGCGACTGGTTGACGAGCAGCGCCACCACATAGGCGCCGAGGCCCCGGTCGCCGCTCGCCTTGGCGAGCCGCAGCGCCTGGTGGAAGTAGCGTTGCGCGAGCCCCTGCACATCGGAGTCGTACGCGCAGATCCCGGCCACCGCCACCAGGCCGCCGGCCGCCCGGTGCAGCCGCCGGCCGAGCGCGTCCCCGTAGCCGCCGCGCAGCAGCGGCGCGGTCTCGGCGTTGAGGAAGCCGACGATCCGGGCGCCGGTCGCCATGCCGCCGGCCTTGCGGTACATCTGCTCGTAGTGCGCCCGGGCCGCACTCAGCAGGGACACGTCGGCGGCGGAGACCCGGGTCAGGCCGTCCCGCGAGACATCACTGTCCTCCGGCGGGTTCTCCCACTCCCACACCGGCAGCACGGCCGGGGTGCCGGTCACCGCGGGCGCGCCGCGGACGTGCGGGCGCCGCTGCTCGTCGGAGCGCCACAGGGCGGTGGCCCGCTCGACGAAGCCGGAGAGCGGCGTGCCGGGCGCCGGGAGGCCCGCGCCCGCCGCGCCGCTCGCACCGCTCACGCCGAGGCCGATGTCGTCGAGGGTGACCGTGCGGTGCAGCCGGCCGGCGAGCACCTCGCAGATCAGCTCGGGCACCTGGCCGCGCGGCCGCTGGCCCTTCAACCAGCGGGCGACGGCGGTGTGTTCGTAGCGCAGGGCGAGGCCCCTGGCGCGGCCCGCCTGGTTCACCCGGGCGGCGAGACCGGCGTGGGAGATGCCCGCCTCGACGAGCAGGGCGTCCAGCAGGGCGTTGGGGAGGGCGTTGGGCTGCATGGGACCGATCCGGTGGCTCCTGGCTGCGGTGATTCGGTGCGCTCAGACTAGTGAATGCCGCTTTCGCACGGGGTGTGAACGAAGTACTCGTTTCTCCGCTCCGCGCACGGTGCCGAAATCACCCCGGTACGGGTTGACTTGGCTCCCTCGCCGCAAGGGCGAGAAAGACCGGGCCGCCGGCTCCCCCTCGTACAGTGCGGCCGCCCGGTCGGCGCGCCGTCCGCGCTGTCGATCTGCCCGACACTCCGTGGCAGCGCGGACGGTGCCGGTCACCGCCTTCTCCCGTCAGTGCGGGGAGGGCGTGGGCCGGGTACGGCGCAGCCCGGGTTCGGCGGGCTGCGCCGGTACCCGGACGCGGTCGTTGCGCACGACGAGCAGCGCGACGTCGTCGGCGAGCCGGCCGCCCGTGTGGCGGAGCAGCGCGGCCTGCACCCGACGGACGACGACGGCCGGCGGCTCGCACGCCGCACCGGCGAGCACGGCGGCCAGCGGGAAGAACCGGCCCCGGGCGTCCCGGGCCTCCTCGGCGCCGTCGGTGTGCAGGACCAGCGTCTCGCCGGGCAGCAGCCGGGGCGCGCGGTACGGCACGAGCTCGGCGGGCAGCGGGAAGGCGCCGAGCGGCGGCAGCGGGTCGCCGACGGGCACAGGCTCGACCCGGCGGCCGCCGATCCGGTACGGGCCGGGGTGACCGCAGTCGAGGACGTCGACGGCCCCGTCGGAACGGATCTCCAGGAGCAGCAGGGTCACGAACTCCTCGGCCGCCGGATGCTCGGGCGCCCGCCCGGCCCGCGCCGGGTGCTCCTCCCGGGCCCGCTCGCACAGGTGCCGGCCGAGCGCCCGGTCGAGCCGGCGCAGCACGCCCGCGAGCTCGGGCTCGTCGTGGACGGCCTCGCGGAAGCTGCCGAGCACGGCCACCACCGCCCCGAGCGCGGCGAGCCCGTGCCCCCGCACGTCCCCGATGACGATCCGCACCCCGTACGGCGTGGCCACCGCCTCGTACAGGTCCCCGCCGACCGCCGCCCCGCGCGACGCCGACAGCTGTCCCGCCGCCACCGTGAGACCGTCGAGCCGCGCGGGCGGCGGGCGCAGCAGCACCTGCTGGGTGGCGTCGGCGACAACCCGCAGCCGCGCCAGCTCCCGCGCGAGCCCCCGCCGCACCCCGTACACGAGCCCGAGGCCGACGCCGAAGAACACCGCGCCGGTCGCGCCGCGCACCGCGGGCCCGGGCTCCCGCGCCAGCGGGCACCACACCTGCCACGCGACGGCCACGACCCCCCAGCCGACCGGCAGCGCCCACGGAGCCGACCGCCGCATCCAGGAGCCTTCGGCAACCAATGACCTGTCACGGAACATCCACGGCCCTTCCCGAGGCCCGCCAGCGCCCGAAGACCCTGCGGCGCACAGGCTCGCCCCTGTGGCCGCGTCGATTCTCCCGACGGGGCGGGGGATGCGGGAGCCTCCCCTTCGGATCTCACCCGAAGGAGTGAGTAACCCTCGGAAAAGGGAAGGGGCCCTGCCCCAGGGTTGTTGCCCCGGGGGAGGGGCCCGTCCCGGTGACACGTGCCGGCAGGCGGC
>NZ_JBSGBF010000064.1:0-14559 GCF_053601115.1 Streptomyces sp. NPDC004788 | reverse complement strand
CTGCCGCATCCCCCCCAATGTAGTCATAAACCCACCCAATTGGTAGGGGCCCCGCCCCGGGGCTTTTCCGCCGGGGCCCGGCCCCCTTCCCTGTCACACGTGCCGTCAGGCGCCGCGCAGCACCGCGCCCGTGTGCTCCGCGGCCATGGCGACCGCGGCGTCGCGGGCGGCCGTGGCCTCCTCGACCGTCAGGGTGCGGTCGGCGGCGCGGAAACGGAGGGCGTAGGCCAGCGACTTCTTGCCGGCGTCGATCTGGTCGCCGGTGTAGACGTCGAACAGGCGGATGGACTCCAGGAGTTCACCCGCGCCGCCGGCCAGGTAGTACTCGACCATGGCGGCCGGGACAGCCTGGTCGACGACCAGGGCGACGTCCTGGGTGGCGACCGGGAAGGCGGAGATGCGCGGGGCCTTGACCGGGCCCTCGCTCGCGCGCTCCAGGACGTCGAGGTCCAGCTCCATGGCGCAGGTGCGGGCCGGGAGGCCGAGCGCCTTCACCACGCGGGGGTGGAGCTCGCCGCCGTGGCCGGCCAGGACCTTCTCGCCGTCGACGACGACGTGGAAGGCGGCGCACCGGCCCGGGTGCCAGGGGGCGTGCTGGTCGGCGTCGATCAGCAGCTCGACGCCGGACTCGGCGGCCACCAGGCGCGCCGCCTGGATGGCGTCGGCCCAGTCCGTCGGGCGGCCCTTGCCCCACCAGCCGGCCTGCTCGCGGGCGCCGGCGAGGACGACGGCGGCGCGGCGCGGCTGGGCGGGCAGCGCGGCGTTGACGCGGGCGATGTCCTCGTCGCTCGGGCGGCGGTCGACGGGCAGGCGGACGGCGACGCCCGGCTGGCCCTCGGTCGGCCGGAAGACCAGACCGGTCTCGAAGAGCGCCAGGTCGTGGCTGCCGCGCCCGTCGTTGCGGCGCAGCGCGCCGAGCAGACCCGGCAGCAGCGTCGTACGGAGCGCGGGCTCCTCGTCGGAGAGCGGGTTGACCAGCTTCACGACCCGGCGGCGGGCGTCGTCCGCGTCCAGGCCGAGCTGGTCGAAGACCTGCTCGCCGATGAAGGGGTAGTTCAGCGCCTCGACGTAGCCGGCGCCGGCCAGCGCGCGGCCCACCCGGCGGTGGGTGCGCTGGCGCTCGGTGAGGCCGCGGCCCGCCGGGGGCTTGGGCAGCGTGGAGGGCAGGTTCTCGTAGCCCTCCAGCCGGATGACCTCTTCGGCGAGGTCGTTCGGCTCGTTCAGGTCGGGGCGCCACGAGGGCACGGTGACGACGAGCTCGTCCTGGCCGTAGACGTCGCAGCCGACCTCCTGGAGGCGGCGGACGACGGTCTCGCGGCCGTAGTCGACGCCCGCGACGCGGTCCGGGTGGTTCGCCGGGATGACGATCGTCCGGGGCGCGGACGGGGCGACGATCTCGGTGACACCGGCCTCGGCCGTGCCGCCCGCGAGCAGCACGAGCAGGTCGACGGTGCGCTGCGCGGCGGCGGCCGCGGCCAGCGGGTCGACGCCGCGCTCGAAGCGCTTGGACGCCTCGGAGGACAGCTTGTGGCGGCGCGCGGTGCGGGCGATCGAGATCGCGTCGAAGTGCGCGGCCTCGATGACGACCTCGGTGGTGCCGGTGACGGCACCGGTCTCCGGGTCGGTGACCGGGTCGGCGATCTCCGTGTTGGCGCCGCCCATGACACCGGCGAGGCCGATCGGCCCGCTGTTGTCGACGATGAGCAGGTCGGCCGGGTCCAGGACGCGCACGGTGCCGTCGAGCGTGGTGATCTTCTCACCGGGCTCGGCGCGGCGGACGCCGATGGGGCCGTCGACGCGGTTGCGGTCGTAGGCGTGCAGCGGCTGGCCGAGCTCCAGCATCACGTAGTTGGTGATGTCGACGGCGAGCGAGATCGGGCGCATGCCGGCCTTCTGCAGGCGGCGCTTGAGCCAGATCGGGCTGTGGGCCTCGGGGTCGAGACCGGTGACCGTGCGGGCGGTGAAGCGGTCGCAGCCCATCGGGTCGGCGATCTGGACCGGGTAGCCGTACGCGTTGGGCGCGGGCACGTCGAGCAGCGCCGGGTCGCGCAGCGGCAGCCCGTACGCGATGGCGGCCTCGCGGGCGATGCCGCGCATCGAGAGGCAGTAGCCGCGGTCCGGGGTGACGGCGATGTCGAGGACCTCGTCGTACAGCTCAAGGAGGACCGTGGCGTCGATGCCGACCTCGTGCTCCGGCGGCAGCACGATGATGCCGTGCGTGCCGTCGTCGCCCATGCCGAGCTCGTCGCCGGAGCAGATCATGCCCTTGGAGACGCGGCCGTAGGTCTTGCGCTCGGCGATGCGGAAGTCGCCGGGCAGCACGGCGCCGGGCAGCGCCACGACGACCTTGTCGCCCTCGGCGAAGTTCCGGGCGCCGCAGATGATCTCCTGCGGCTCGCCGGTGCCGTTGGCCTGACCGACGTCCACGGTGCAGAAGCGGATCGGCTTCTTGAACTCGGTCAGTTCCTCGATCGTGAGGACCTTGCCGACGACGAGCGGGCCGGTGAGGCCCGCGCCGAGCTGCTCGACGGTCTCGACCTCGAGGCCGGCCGACACGAGCTTGGCCTGTACGTCACGGCCGGACTCGGACGCCGGCAGGTCGACGTACTCCCGCAGCCAGGAAAGCGGGACCCGCATCAGATCTCCATCCCGAAAGGCCGGGTGAACCGGACGTCACCCTCGACCATGTCTCGCATGTCTTCGACGTTGTGGCGGAACATCAGCATCCGCTCGATGCCGAACCCGAAGGCGAATCCGCTGTACTTCTCGGGGTCCACACCACAGGCGGTCAGCACCTTGGGGTTGACCATGCCGCAGCCGCCGAGCTCGATCCAGCCCTCGCTGCCACAGGTGCGGCAGGGCCGGTCCGGGTTGCCGACGGACTCGCCGCGGCACACGTAGCAGAGCATGTCCATCTCGGCGGACGGCTCGGTGAACGGGAAGAAGTTCGGGCGGAGCCGGGTCTTCATGTCGGGTCCGAAGAGCGCCTGGACCATGTGGTCCAGGGTGCCCTTGAGGTCGGCCATGGTGAGGCCCTCGTCGACGGCCAGCAGCTCGATCTGGTGGAAGACCGGGGTGTGCGTGGCGTCGAGCTCGTCGGTGCGGTAGACGCGGCCGGGGCACACCACGTAGACCGGGGGCTCCCGGTCGATGAGCGTGCGGGCCTGCACCGGCGAGGTGTGCGTACGGAGCACGACACCCGACTCGTCGCCCGTCGTGCCCTCAGGGCCCTGGACGAAGAAGGTGTCCTGCATCTGCCGGGCCGGGTGGTCCGGGACGAAGTTGAGCGCGTCGAAGTTGAACCACTCGGCCTCGACCTCGGGGCCCTCCGCGACCTCGTAGCCCATGGAGACGAACACGTCGGCGACGCGCTCCATGAGGGTGGTCAGCGGGTGGCGGGCGCCGGCCGGGATCCGGTCGTACGGCAGGGTGACGTCGACGGCCTCCTCGACGAGGACGCGGGCGTCGCGCTCGGCCTCCAGCTCGGCCTGGCGGGCGGCGAGGCCCTTGGAGACGGCGCCGCGGGCCTGGCCCACGAGCTTGCCGGCCGCGGCCTTGGCCTGCGGGGGCAGGGCGCCGATCTCGCGGTTGGCGAGCGCCAGCGGCGAGGTGCCGCCGGTGTGCGCGGTCTTCGCGTGGGTGAGCGCGTCGAGGTCGCCTGCGGCGGCGAAGGCGGCGAGCGCCTCGTCCCGCATGCGCTCGATCTCTTCCGGTTTCAAGGCTTCGACCTCGACCGGGTCGTACGACTTATTGGGTGCCGACATCTCTTCCCGTGCTTCCGTTGGCTGGCTGGGCGGCCCCGCTCGACGTCAAGGGCGCAAACGTGCCAAAGGACGAGTCTAACGGGGCGCAGGGACGCGAATGAGCCCGTGGGCGGCCCCGGGCGGCTCCTGACCTCGTACGGTCTCGTCAGATGAGACGGGAGGCGACGTCGCGGAGGACGTCAGAGGAGGTGGGCCGGGGTGCCGACGGGCAGGATAAATCGGAACTCGGCCCCGCCGCGGGGGCCGCGTCCGACGGTGATGGTGCCGCCGTGGGCCTCGACGACGCCCTTGACGATGTAGAGGCCGAGCCCGGTGCCGCCGCGCTTGCTGCCCCGCCAGAAGCGGGTGAAGACGCGGCCCATCGACTCCTCGGGGATGCCGGGTCCTTCGTCGCTCACGCTGACCTCCGTCCCCTTCTCTCCGTCGGTGGTGGCCGTGGTGGGTGCCACTTCGATGGTGACGGTTCCCTCGCCGTGGCGCACCGCATTTTCGAGCAGGTTGCCGAGGATCTGGTCGATCTTGTCGGGGTCGGCCCAGAGGTCCGGCAGGTCGGGCCGGACCCGCACGAAGAAGCGGTCCGGGGACTGGCCCCGGGTGGTGTGGGCGTGGACGTGGCGGCCGACGGCGGCGGCGATGTCGACGCGCTGGCGGCGCACCTCAAGACGGCCGGAATCGATCCGCGAGATGTCGAGGAGCTCGGCGATGAGCCGCTTGATGCGGCCCGCGTCGGCGTCGACGGTCTCCAGCATCAGGCGCTTCTGGTCGTCGGTGAACCGCTCCCACTTGCTGAGCAGGGTCGCGGTGAAGCCCTTCACGGACGTCAGCGGGGAGCGCAGCTCGTGCGCGACGGTGGCGATCAGCTCGGCGTGGCTGCGCTCGGTGCGGCGGCGCGCCTCGGTGCCGCGCAGACAGACCACGACCCGCTGCACGGGCCCGGTCGGGCGGCTGCGCACGTAACGGGCGGAGACGAGCACCTCGCGTCCGCCGGGCAGCAGCAGGTTGCGCTCGGGCTGGCCGCGACGGGTGGCGAGCCCGCCGTACGGGTCGGTGAGCGCCCACCAGCGGTGGCCCTTGAGGTCCTCCAGGGGCAGCGCCTGGTCGAGCGGCCGGCCGAGCGCCCGGTCGCCGGGCACGGCGGTGATGCGGCTGGCCGCGGCGTTGAAGCAGATGATCCGGCCGGTCTCGTCGGCGACGACGAGACCGTCGGGCAGGTCGTCCGGGTCGATTCCGAGGCCGGGACCGGGGTCGCTTTCGGGTGCGTACGAGGGGGAGGCGCGACGCGGCTCCGGTACGGCTCCGGGCTCGGGTGGCGGCTGCGGCGCGTCGCTCCGTGCCTGTGCGGGACCGCCCGTACTGACCGTCATCCCCGTATCCCACCCCTCCGTGTAGCGCAGTGGGCCCCGAGTTCGTCACCCTACTAGGCGCGGCGGCCCCGTGGTGGGCTCAGGAGGTGGTTCGGGAGCGTTGGGCGCGCGCGGAGGCGTACAGGCACACGGCGGCGGCGGTCGCGAGGTTGAGGCTCTCGGCCTTGCCGTGGATCGGGACGCGGACGACGGCGTCGGCGAGGGCCCGGGTCTCCTCGGGCAGCCCCCATGCCTCGTTGCCGAAGACCCAGGCGGTCGGGCCGCTCATGGTGCCGGCGTCCAGCTCATCGTCGAGGTCGTCCTCGCCGGCCCCGTCGGCGGCGAGGATCCGCACGCCGGCGGCCTTGAGGCCGGCGACGGCCTGCTCGACCGGGACGCCGACGGCGACCGGGAGGTGGAAGAGGGAGCCGACGGAGGCGCGCACGGACTTCGGGTTGTAGAGGTCCACGGAGGCGTCGGTGAGGATCACGGCGTCGGCGCCGGCCGCGTCGGCGCAGCGCAGCACGGTGCCGGCGTTCCCGGGGTCGCGGACGTGGGCGAGGACGGCGACCAGCTTGGGGCGGGCGGCGAGGATCTCCTCGAACGGCGAGTCGAGGAAGCGGCAGACGCCGGTGAGGCCCTGCGGGGTGACCGTCTGGGAGACCTCGGCGAGGACGGCGTCGGAGGCGAAGTGGACGCGGGCGCCGGCGGCGCGGGCGGCCTCGACGATGGGGGCGTAGCGCTCGGCGGCCTCGACGGTGGTGAAGAGCTCCACGAGGGTGGCCTCACCGCTGCTGCCGCGGTGCTCGACGGCCTCGCGGACGGCCTGCGGGCCCTCGGCGAGGAAGAGACGGTCCTTGCCCCGGAAGTTGCGCTTGGCGAGCCGCCGGGCGGCGACGACGCGCGGCGAACGCGGGGAGATCAGCTCGGGGGTGGACATCTGCCTGCGGCTCTCTGTCTCTGTCTCGGTCTCGTCGGGTACGGCGGCGGAGGGCGGCCGGAAAGGAGCGGTCAACGCGCCGGACCCGCAGGCGCGGGGCCTGCGGGTCCGGGCAGAAGTACTGCGACCTGGAAGATCAGGCGGCGGCCTTCGGAGCGTTGACGTCGGCCGGGAGGGCCTTCTGCGCGACCTCGACCAGTGCGGCGAACGCGTTGGAGTCGTTGACGGCCAGCTCGGCGAGGATCTTGCGGTCCACCTCGATGTTGGCGGCCTTCAGACCCTGGATGAGGCGGTTGTACGTCATGCCGTTCAGGCGGGCAGCGGCGTTGATGCGCTGGATCCACAGCTGACGGAAGTCGCCCTTGCGCTTCTTGCGGTCGTTGTAGTTGTAGACCAGCGAGTGGGTGACCTGCTCCTTGGCCTTGCGGTAGAGGCGCGAACGCTGACCGCGGTAGCCGGAAGCCTGCTCGAGGATCGCCCGGCGCTTCTTGTGGGCGTTGACTGCCCGCTTGACGCGTGCCACTTCTTAACTCCTTGTAGCGGGGTCGTGGTGGTCCTCACACGACCCGAAAAACGGATGGGTCCCGGTCTCGACCGGATGCCCTCGACGCCGAGGGCGGGAGATCAACTCAGATGCCCAGCATCTTCTTGATCTTGGCGGAGTCACCCGGGGCCATCTCGGCGTTGCCCGTGAGGCGACGCGTCAGCTTGGACGACTTGTGCTCGAGCAGGTGGCGCTTGCCGGCGCGCTCCCGCAGGATCTTGCCGGAGCCGGTGACCTTGAAGCGCTTCTTGGCACCGGAGTGCGTCTTGTTCTTCGGCATGGCGCCGTTATCTCCTCGTCAGTGGCGCTCCCCCCGGTGCGGGCACCGGGCAACCGGGAGCGTCAATTCTTCGTTGGTGGTTCCGGGGCGGAACCCGGGGCCGCCGGTCCGGCGGCCCCTCGGGATCACGCCTCGGAGTTCTCGGCCGACGCGTCGGCCGAAGCCTGCTCCTCGACCGAAGCCTGCTCGTCGGCCGGAGCGGCCGCGGGCGCACCGCCCTGACGCTCGGCCTTGCGCGCGGCCTGGGCCTCGCGGGCCTCGGCCATGGCCTCGGTCTTCTTCTTGTGCGGACCCAGAACCATGATCATGTTCCGGCCGTCCTGCTTCGGGTTGGACTCGATGAAGCCGAGCTCCTGAACGTCTTCCGCGAGACGCTGCAGCAGTCGGTAGCCGAGCTCAGGGCGGGACTGCTCACGACCACGGAACATGATCGTGATCTTGACCTTGTCACCCTGCTTGAGGAACCGGACGACGTGACCCTTCTTGGTGTCGTAGTCGTGCGGGTCGATCTTCGGCCGGAGCTTCATCTCCTTGATGACCGTGTGCGCCTGGTTCTTGCGCGCCTCACGGGCCTTCATGGCCGACTCGTACTTGAACTTCCCGTAGTCCATGAGCTTGCACACGGGCGGACGGGCGTTAGCCGCGACCTCGACAAGATCGAGGTCGTACTCCTGCGCGAGCTCCAGGGCCTTGGCAAGCGGCACAATGCCAACCTGCTCGCCGCTGGGGCCGACAAGACGCACCTCGGGAACGCGAATCCGCTCGTTGATGCGGGGCTCGGCGCTGATGGATCCTCCTCGGTAGCACCACGCGACCGCCGGGCGGACGGGCACGTCACGGTAGAACTGTCGGGACCAACCGAGCCGGTGCACGAAAAATGCCCCGGGACGGGACACAGGCGGGGCTCCATGAAACCGGAGCACCGCCGCGGCCAGCCGCGGGGCGCACATTCGGGCGGCTCCATCGTCCGTACGGAACGATGGGGACCGCCTGACCGGTGACCCGCCGCCCGTGAGAGCGGCCAGGTGGGAAGTCGGAGCCTCCACTTGTGGGCCGGGCACGGACGTGCTCGGCCGGTCGTCACACAAGGTTAGCAGGACCCGGGCGGGTACGCGAACGGGGACGCGGCGAGCGGGTCCGGGCGCCGGTCCGCTTATCGTGTGGGCATGAGCGAGACGCCCCAGCACGAGTCCACCGACTCCCCCGACAGCCCTGACTTCGCGGCCATGACCCGCGACATCGCCGAGGTCCCGGCGGTCGAGGTGATCGTCACGGTCGCCGTCAACCTGATGAGCGCCGCCGCGGTGAAGCTCGGGCTCACCGAGGAGGGCGACGACCACAAGGACCTCGACGAGGCCCGCAAGCTGATCCACGCCCTCGCCGGTCTGCTCGACGCCGGCGCGACGGAGATCTCGTCCTTCCACGCCGCCCCGCTGCGGGACGGCCTGAAGTCCCTCCAGCTCGCCTTCCGCGAGGCGTCTTTCGTCCCGGACGAGCCGGGCCAGGGCCCGGGCGAGAAGTACACGGGTCCGGTTTACGGCTAGGGGCGGGGGTACGGGGGTCGTCCCCCGGGAGACCGCAGCCACCGGGCCGGTGTACGGCCAGGGGTTCAGCAGGTCAGTTCTTTACGTAGAAGGGCTCGCCGGGAGGCGTGGCCGAGGCCGGCAGCAGTGCCAGGTCGAGGCCGCGCACCAGGCGGGCCCTCAGTGTTTCGTCGGCGGCGAGCGCGCCGGCCACGCGCTGGGCGGCCTCGGCGGCGGGCGCGTCCTCGGCGAGGACCAGGGCGAGGGTGCCGTCGGCGGTGCCCGGGCCCAGATGGGCGCGGAGCACGGCCGACTCGGCGGCGAGCGCGGCGCGGACCGCGTCCCGTACCGCCGGGTCGTCCAGCGGGTCCGTGCTCGTGCGGCCCTCGGCGAGGGCGAGCAGGGCGGAACCGGTCACCTGGTACGGCACCGGACCCGCCAGGTCCAGGAGCAGCGTGTCGGCCTTCTCGTGGACGAGGGCGGCGAGCGCCTGGTGCAGCGGGACGGCGACGGGCCGGGCGGCCGGGTCCCACAGGGCGAGCGAGGCGATCGAGGTGAAGGCCGGCAGCGCCCGCCGGTCACCCGCGGTGAGCGTGGGCACCGCCATGTCGCTGGTCTTCTCCTGCTTGAGCCCCGTCACGGGGTCGGTCTCGACCTCGCCGAGCATGGCGACGACGGGCACGAGCAGTCGCGCGTCCTTGAGGGCGGCGAGGACGGGCCCGTGGGCGGTCCGGTCCTCCGCCCAGGCCGCGAGGGCCGCGGCGAGCCGCGGGTCGGCGGTGCCGTCGTCGTCGGAGAAACCGGGGTCCGGGATGTTCTTGAGCGCCACGCCCCGAGCCTAACGGTCCGCGTTCCGGCCATCGGCCCCGGGCCGATCGGCCCTGCTCAGCGAGGGGTGCGGCCGCCCCGCCACAGCGCGACGGCGGCGGCCAGGAAGAGCACGCCGACGCCGCCCGCGAGCGGCGCGAGGAGGCCGATGGGGCGGGAGTCCTCGGTGTCGGGCTGCGGCCCCGGACCGAAGTAGCGGCCCTGGTAGCCCGCGACGGCGGCCTTGGTGTCGGCGCCCTTCAGCGAGCCGGCCGCCTCGATCGCGGCGGCCGGGTCGACCGTGCCGTATCCCTTCTCGTCGCTCCGGCCGTCCTTGGGGCGGCTCCGGGCGGTGGCGACGAGGAGGTTCTTGACCTGCGCCGGGGTCAGGTCGGGGTGCGCGGAGCGGACCAGGGCGACGGCGCCGGAGACGAACGCGGCGGCGGCGCTGGTGCCCCAGCCCTCGTAGTAGCGGCGGTCGGGGTCGGCGATGACGATGTCGACGCCGGGCGCGGACACCGTGGCGTACCAGCGGCTGGTGGAGAAGGCGGCGTGGGTGCCGTAGCGGTCGACGGCGGCGACGGCGATGACGCCGGGGTAGGCGGCCGGGAAGGAGATGTGGTCGCCCTTCTCGCCGCCGTTGCCGGCGGAGGCGACGACGGAGACGCCCTTGGCGAGGGCGTACTGGACGGCGGCGTCCTCGCCCGCGTCCGGGTGGGCGGACTCGGAGTCGTCGCCGAGGGACATGTTGATGACGTCGGCGCCGTGGTCGGCGGCCCAGCGGATGCCCTCGGCGAGGGCGGTGCCACGGGTCTTGCGGGCCTTGTCGCGCTGCTTGTCGGTGCCTTCGAGGATCACCCGCACGGGAAGGATCCGCACCTTCGGCGCGACGCCGAGCACACCGTCCTGGTCGCCGGGACCGTGGCCGTGGCCCGCGATGATCCCGGCCATCGCGGTGCCGTGCCGGGCCCAGGCGCGGTCGCCGCGGGAGGCGCCGAAGCCGACGAGGTCGGTGCCGGTCAGGACGGAGCCCGCGAGGTCGGGGTGGGTGCCGTCCACGCCGGTGTCGAGGACGGCGACGGTGATGCCCGCGCCGCGGGTCGTCTGCCAGGCCCGGCTCGTGTGCAGGGCGTCCAGGCCCCACTGGCGGGCGCGGATGGTGTCCGCGTAGGCGGGCGTGGTGGTCGCGGGGAGGACCGCGAAGGCGGCGGCGAGCAGGGCCGCGGCGGCGGTGGTGGCGGTACGGCGCGGGGTCACCGCTCGTCCTCCTCGACGGTCTTCACGACGGTGTGGCGCAGGGCCCGCTCCACGGCGTCGGCGACGCCCTTCGCCTCGTGGCCGAGGCCCGCCTGGGCGACGGCCGTGGTGCGCTTGGGCGTCATCGCCTTGTCGGCCGGCTCGGGGTCGTCGACCGCGCGGCCGTCGGCGAAGCCGGACACCGCGGTCACGACGACCGGCAGGTCCGGCAGGATGTGCCGCCACCAGCTCGCCCGCTGGGCGGCGCCGAACCGGTCGGCGACCGTGCCGGGTCCGGCGAGCGCGGGCGGCAGCTCGTCGTCGGCGCGGGAGCCGAGGGTGCGCATGGTGGCCGGGTCAGCCTGGGTGAAGACGAGGGCGACGGTGGTGACGTGGGAGGCCGTCGCGTCGGTGTAGGTGGCGCGCAGCACGCGCTCGCAGCCGACGGGGGTCAGCGCGGTGTTGAGCGCCTTGGGCAGCGTGGTCGGCGAGCACGGCGCGTCGGGCGCGACGACGATCCGCGTCCAGGTGCGGGTGGCGCCGCCGGGCCCGGCCGAGGGGCCGGGGAGCGTGCGCGGGAAGAGGGTGTCCACGGGCGCGTCGTGCCACAGCGAACGCGTGGCCCCGTAACCGACCGGCTCGTCGGTCTCGCCGACCCCGCTCCCGGCGAGCAGCGCACCGGCGACGGCCCCGCCGACCAGCCCGAGCGCGAGCACGGCACAGACGGCCGTGGCCACGACCCGGCCAGCGCCGCGTATGGGGCGGGGCGCGGCAGCGGCCTCGCCGGGGGCGCCGAGGGCGCCGAGGGCCCAGGCGTCGTAGAGGGGTGCGTGGGTGGGCGCGGACGCCGGGGCGGGAACGGACGCGGGGCCGGGTCCACCGGCGGGCGCGGACGCGGAGCCGGGTCCGGCGGCAGGAGGGGACACGGAGCCGGGCCCACCGGCAGGCGCGGACGCGGGGCCGGGCCCACCGGCAGGGGTGGGCACGGAGCCGGGAGCGGACGCCGGGGCGGAGGCGGCGCCGGGAGCGGACGCCGGCGCGGGAGCGGGGCCCGACGCAGGGGCGGCCGCCGGGCCCGGCCCGGGGGTCTGCTCAGGGCGTCGTACGGCCCTGAGCTGTGTCGTCGTCTCCGTGGGGTGGGCGTCCGGGACGGGGCGGAGCCGCGTCGTGGTCTCCGTCGGGTGCTCGGTGGGCCGGGGCGGCTGCTCGGGCGGCAGCGGCTGCGCGAGCCGGCGCTCGCGGCGGGCGGGCAGCAGGCGCGCGTCGGCGGGCGCCGGCTCCGGCGGAAGCAGGGCCTCCGTGATGCGGGAGGTGGGCGCGGGGCGCTGTGGCTCGGTGCTCATCCCCGTCCCCCTGGTCGTTCCGCGAAAGCAATCGGCGTCACTCTACGGGCTGTTCCCTGGAGGGCGGGAACCGGGCGGTAACGGGGTCCGATGCCGGGGGCTACCCCCGCACAAACCCGTCTGGCAGGCTCGGGCCATGACTCCTCGTGCCACCGACCGGGCCCGGTACGACCGGGCCACCGCGCATCTCGACGCGCCCCTCGCGATCGTCGATCTGGCGGCGTTCGACGCGAACGCCGAGGATCTGGTGCGCCGGGCGGGCGGGAAGCCGGTCCGGGTCGCGAGCAAGTCGGTGCGGTGCCGGGCGCTCCTGGAGCGGGTGCTGGCCAGGGACGGCTTCGCGGGGGTGATGTCGTTCACGCTGGCGGAGTCCTTGTGGCTGGCGCGGTCCGGTTTCGAGGACGTGCTGCTCGCCTATCCGTCGGCGGACCGGTCCGGGTTCGCGGAGCTCGCGGGCGACCCGAAGCTCGCCGCGGCGGTGACGCTGATGGTCGACGACGTCGCACAGCTGGATCTCGTCGAGGCGTCGCGCGCCGGGGGCACGGAGGAGATCCGGGTCTGTCTGGAGCTGGACACCTCGCTGCACCTGCTCGGCGGCCGGGTACGGATCGGGGCGCGGCGTTCGCCGCTGCGGGAGCCGGCGGAGCTCGCGGAACTGGCGCGTTCGGTGGTGCGGCGGCCGGGGTTCCGGCTGGTCGGGCTGATGGCCTACGAGGGGCATGTGGCGGGCGTCGGGGACGCGGTCGCGGGGCGGCCGGTGCGGTCGCGGGCGGTCCGGCTGATGCAGGCGGCGGCCCGTCGGGAGCTGGCGGTGCGCCGGGCGGCCGTGGTGCGCGCGGTCCGGGCGGTGGCGCCCGACCTGGAGTTCGTCAACGGCGGCGGGACGGGCAGTGTGCAGCACACGGCGGCCGAGGACGCGGTGACGGAGATCGCGGCGGGCTCGGGCCTCTTCGCGCCGCGCCTGTTCGACGACTACAGCTCCTTCTCGGCCCGCCCGGCGGCCCTCTTCGCCCAGCCGGTGGTGCGCCGCCCGGGCGTCGGCGTGGTCACGGTCCTCGGCGGCGGCTACCCCGCCTCGGGCGCCGCGGGCCGGGACCGGCTCCCGGTCCCGTACCTCCCGGAGGGGCTGCGCTACGACCCGCGGGAGGGTCCGGGCGAGGTGCAGACGCCGCTGCTCGGCTCCCCCGCCGACGACCTCCGCATCGGCGACAAGGTGTGGTTCCGCCACGCGAAGGCCGGCGAGCTGTGCGAGCGCTTCGACACGCTGCACCTGGTGGCGGGCGACCAGGTGACGGCCGCCGTACCGACGTACCGGGGCGAGGGCCGGACGTTCCTCTGAGACGGGATCAGTAGACGGTGTCCTGCTGGTCCGGTACGACGCTGCCGTCGGCGCGGCGGACCGGCTGGGCCGTGCCGTCGCCCGCGGTGTAGCCGGTGGTGGCGCAGGGGTACGGGCTCGTCCTCTGCTTCTTGGGCTCGATGAACATGGGGTTGACGAGCCAGCGGCCGTCGGCGTCGTCGTAGGCCCGGCACATCAGCTCGTTCTTGTTGCGGTTGAGGACGAGGCGCAGGCCGGTGGCGTCGCGGAGGAAGGTGACGTCGGTGTCGGAGTCGCCGGCGGCGAGGACCTGGCGGCGGGCGGCGGGCTGTACGCGTTCGGCGGCCGGGCCGTGGACGCCGAGGATCTCCTGGTTGATCCAGCAGCGCTTGCCGTCGATGTAGGTGATCATCGCGTCCTCGCCGTCGCGGACGGTGCCGCAGCCCTTGAGGTGGGAGGTGAGGCGGCCGTCCTCGGTGGTGTTGCGGATGCCGACGGCGTGCGAGGGCTTGACGCCGACGCCCTCGGCCCAGACGTCGACGACGGGTTCGGGCGAGGCGGAGACGATCCAGACGTCGAAGCCGCCCTGCTGAAGCGCGCGGATGAGGTCGCGCTGCTGCTCGTAGTAGCGGACCCAGCCGGTGACCTGGGCGGAGCCGACCTGCTGGGTGGCGCCCTGCGGGGCGGCGAGGTTCTCGGCCCGGGCGGCTTCGGCGAAGGAGCGCACCTGCCGGGTGGTCCAGCCGTGCAGGAGCTGGGCGAGCCAGGCGTACGCGGGCTCCATGCGGCGGTGGTCGTAGCCGGCGAACGCGGCCTCGCCGCCGGTGGTGGCGCCCTTGCCGTACACGGAGAGGATCTCGTCGGCGCATCCGGTGTCGGTGGCGGTGGGGAGGGTGCGGACGCCGGTGGGGCAGGCGGCGGCGAGGGCGGTGGCGGCCTCCGGGGTGAGCCAGCGGCTGGTGGTGGTCCAGTCGCCGTGGCGCGGGGGCTTGACGCGGTCGTTGCGGAGCAGCCAGTAGAGGGTGGCGTCGCCGACGTCGTTCTTGATCACGGTGTTGTCCCAGTCGAAGACGGCGACCGGCTTCGCCCCCTTGTCCTGGCAGTGGTCGGCGATCAGGCGCTCTATACGGGCCTTGTTGTCGCCGTACCAGCCCGCGGAGACCTTCAGGGTCGGGCACTTCGCCGGCTCGGCCGGGTGGGCGCTCGCCGTGGTGGTCAGACCGGTCGTGGCGAGGGCCAGGGCCGCCGCGGCGGCGGACGTGCGCAGCTTGCTGTTCATGATCACGCTCCTGTGTGTACGCAGAACAGCCGGGCGCCTTGCGACGCCCGGCTGTCGGGGGGATGGAGGAGAGGTGAACGCTGAGGACCGGAAGGGCTAGGGGGTGTCTCGCCGATCATGCCGGGCTCGCGACGCCTGGCACCGCGCCTCGCCGCGTTGTCGTCGGTCGCCGATGCTCCGCA
>NZ_JBSGBF010000063.1:0-46097 GCF_053601115.1 Streptomyces sp. NPDC004788 | reverse complement strand
GAGCCGGCCGCCGAGGAGCCGGCGGCCGAGGGCCGTCAGCCGGTCCTGGTCGGCTACGGCGTGTCCGCGTCGTCCACCAAGCGCCGCGCGCGCAAGACGGCGACGGCGGCGGCCCCCGCGGCTCCGGCGGTCGTGGTCCCCGAGCAGCTGAACGGCCACGGCCCCGCCGTCGCCGACCGCCCGCTGGCCAAGCCGCCGGTGCGCAAGCTCGCCAAGGACCTCGGCGTCGACCTGGCGACGGTCACCCCGACCGGCCCGGACGGCATCGTCACCCGCGAGGACGTGCACCGCGCGGCGGCCCCGGCGCCGGCCGCTCCGGTGACCGAGGCTCCGACTTCGGCCCCGGCTCCCGCCCCGGTGGCTCCGGCTGCCCCGGCCCCGGTGGCGGTGTCCACGGACGCCCGTGAAACCCGTATCCCCATCAAGGGCGTACGGAAGGCCACGGCCGCGGCGATGGTCGGCTCGGCCTTCACGGCCCCGCACGTCACCGAGTTCATCACCTTCGACATCACGCGCACGATGAAGCTGGTCGAGGAGCTCAAGTCCGACAAGGACATGGCGGGCCTGCGGGTCAACCCGCTCCTGCTCGTCGCCAAGGCCGTCCTGGTCGCCGTCAAGCGCAACCCGGACATCAACGCGGCCTGGGACGAGGCCAACCAGGAGATCGTGCTCAAGCACTACGTCAACCTGGGCATCGCCGCCGCCACCCCGCGCGGTCTGATCGTGCCGAACATCAAGGACGCGCACGCCCAGACGCTGCCGGAACTGTCGAAGTCCCTGAGCGAGCTGGTCGCCACCGCCCGCGAGGGCAAGACCACCCCGGCGGCCATGCAGGGCGGCACCTTCACCATCACCAACGTCGGCGTCTTCGGCGTCGACACCGGTACGCCCATCCTCAACCCGGGCGAGTCCGCGATCCTCGCGGTCGGCGCGATCAAGCTCCAGCCCTGGGTCCACAAGGGCAAGGTGAAGCCGCGTCACGTCACCACCCTGGCCCTCTCCTTCGACCACCGCCTGGTCGACGGCGAACTCGGCTCCAAGTTCCTCGCCGACGTCGCCGCGATCCTGGAGGAGCCGAAGCGGCTGATCACCTGGGCGTAGCCCGGTTGGGTTGTTTCACGTGAAACGCTCGGTTGGGGACGGCACCGTCCCCAACCGAGCGTTTCCGTTGTGTACGTCTGCACGCCCGTACGGCGGCAGCGGTCGAGGCCGCGAAGACGGCGACCGACGCCGTGACCAAGGCCGGGTCCGTCTATGTCGGCTGTCCGCGAGACGAGTCATTGTGAGGTCTCCCGGTCCGCCGGAGTTCGGGTCACGGGGAAGATCCGTACTGACATCTTCAAGGACCACAACTTCGACTACGGTGAAACGATCGCGGGGATCGACCTGGGGATCTTCGCAGAGCTGCACAGGTACGGCTATGCGCGGGACTATGTCGTTCAGGGAAGCCCCAGCCAAGACATCGACTTCACCGTTCCATGACCGGACGTTGTGAGAAACAGGTCTGTGAAGCGATGAGGAGAGGGGCTGTATGAAGGTGCCCAGCGGGAGGGGTTGTCGCCCCGCGAAGTTCTGGGCGGCTCTTGCCCTGTCCGTGTTGTCGATGCCCGTTCTCGCGGGCTGTGCCGGCCAGAGTCAGGAAGAGGTCCTCAGGGAGTTCGCGCTGGAGCTTCCTCAGTGCTCGACGGAGGACATGACGTTCTCGGGGTCGACGGACTCATCGGACATCCACCTGGCTATGAGCTTCGCCGTGTCCCGCCCCTGTGCCGAGCAGTACCTGAAGACTCACGGCGTCGATCTTGACGTCCGGCTCGCGTGGCCGGGAGGCGAGGTCAAGGACGGGAACGTGGCGATCCGACCGACCGATCCGCCGTTCTCGGCGGATGCCATGGAGCAGTTCAAGCTCTCGCTGGATCCGAAGAAGACCTACGACGTCTATCTCGGATTCCGCACGCCGAAGGAGGCCGAGTTCAAGGTGCTGCTCGTGCCCAGCAAGGACAAGGTCGGGCTGTACATGGAAGCGACCTCACTCGGCTGTGTCCGGGGCTCGGGCAACGCCATCTGTCCGAAGAAGACCGGCTGACAACAGACAGGCCCGTCCGCGATGCGGACGGGCCTGTCTGTTGCACACCCCATGTATCTATGCTGTGTCCATGGCTTCCGCACCCCCAGCCGCAGACCGCGTCTACACGCACGTCAAGCAGGCCGTCCTCGACCGTCGTTACGAGGGCGGCACCCTCCTCACCGAGGGCGAGCTGGCGCTGGCCGTCGGGGTGTCGCGGACGCCCGTGCGGGAGGCGCTGCTCAAGCTGGAGATGGAGGGGCTGCTCAAGCTCTATCCGAAGAAGGGCGCGCTGGTGCTCGCCGTGTCCGCGCAGGAGATCGCGGACGTCGTCGAGACGCGGCTGCTCGTCGAGGAGTTCGCGGTGCGGCGGGCCGTGCCGGCGCCGCCGGCGCTCGTTGCGCGCCTGGAGGAACTGCTGGAGGAGCAGAAGCGCAGGGCCGCGGCCGGGGATCTCGCGGAGGTGGCCGTGACCGATCGGTGCTTCCACGCCGAGATCGTGAAGCACGCGGGAAACCAGATCCTGGCGCGGCTCTACGACCAGCTGCGCGACCGGCAGCTACGGATGGGGGTGGCCGTCATGCAGTCGCAGCCCGACCGGATCGCCAAGAACATCGCCGAGCACGCCGAGATCCTGGAGCGGATCAAGGACGGGGATGTCGAGGGAGCCGCGCACTGCGTGCGGCAGCACCTGAGCTGGGTGAAGGTCCTGGTCCGGGGAGAGGCCCGATGAGCCGGGTCGGCCTGCCGGGCGAGCCGCCCGGCGGAAAGCGCGCCGCGCTCGTCTGGGGCGTCGGCGTCGCTGTTTATTTTGTCGCCGTCATCTTCCGGACCTCGCTGGGTGTCGCCGGGCTCGACGCCGCCGACCGCTTCCACGTCAACGCCTCCGCGCTGTCGACGTTCTCCATACTCCAGTTGCTCGTGTACGCGGGCATGCAGATACCCGTCGGCCTCATGGTCGACCGCCTCGGCACCAAGAAGGTGCTGACCATCGGCGTCGTGCTCTTCACCCTCGGGCAGCTCGGCTTCGCGCTCTCCCCCTCGTACGCCATGGCGCTGGCCTCCCGCGCGCTTCTCGGCTGCGGTGACGCGATGACCTTCATCAGCGTGCTGCGGCTCGGCTCCCGCTGGTTCCCGGCCCGCCGCGGCCCGCTGATCGCCCAGGTCGCCGCGCTGTTCGGGATGGCCGGCAACCTCGTCTCGACGATCTTCCTGTCCCGCGCCCTGCACGGCCTCGGCTGGACCACCACCTTCGTCGGGAGTGCGGCGGCGGGGGTGCTGGTGCTGGCGCTCCTGCTGCTGTTCCTCAAGGACCATCCCGAGGGGTACGAGCCCGAGCCGGCCGCACACGCCGGCGCCGCGTTCGTCCGCCGCCAGATCGCCGAGTCCTGGCGCGAGCCCGGCACCCGGCTCGGCATGTGGGTGCACTTCACCACGCAGTTCCCCGCGATGGTGTTCCTGCTGCTCTGGGGCCTGCCGTTCCTCGTCCAGGACCAGGGACTCGACCGGGGGACAGCCGGGGAGCTCCTGACGCTCGTCGTGCTGTCCAACATGGCCGTCGGGCTCGCGTACGGGCAGATCATCGCCCGGCACCACGCCGCCCGCGCCCCGCTCGCGCTCGGCACCGTCGCCGCCACCGCCCTGCTGTGGGCCGCCACCCTCGCGTACCCCGGCGACCACGCCCCGATGTGGCTGCTGATCACCCTGTGCGCGGTGCTCGGCGCCTGCGGCCCCGCGTCGATGATCGGCTTCGACTTCGCCCGGCCCGCCAACCCGCCCGAGCGCCAGGGCACCGCCTCCGGCATCGTCAACATGGGCGGCTTCGTCGCCTCCATGACGACGCTGCTCGCCGTCGGTGTGCTGCTCGACGCGACCGGCGACGACTACCGGATCGCGTTCTCCTCCGTCTTCGTGCTCCAGGCGTTCGGCATCACGCAGATCCTCCGCCTCAAGTCCGCCAGCGCCCGCCGTGAGCGGGAGCGCCTGGTCGCGAGCCGGGTCGAGGCCGTCCACGTACCCGCGTGACACCCCGGACCGCTCTAGTTCGGCGTCACCGCGAAGTTCGCCAGGATCGCCTGCGCCAGCGCCTCGTCGCCCTCGGTCTTGATCCGGTCGGCCACGTCGGCCGGCCGGACCCGGCCGCAGGCGAGGCGGACGTACGTCTCCCAGTCCGTCGCCAGCGTGACCGCCGGGCCGAGCGAGGGCGCGCCGTCGATCGAGCCGCGGCCCTCCGCGTTCACCCGGACCGTCCGCAGGAACTCCACCGGGCCGGTGATGTCGAAGACCACCGCCGAACCGGCCGGCGCGCCCGCGTCGTCGGCGACGACCTTCGGCAGCGCTTCGAGGAGCACGTCACGGGTGACGTACGCGCCGGGGGAGTCGAGGTTGCCGGGGGCGCCGAGCGAGGCGCGCAGGTCCTGCTCGTGCACCCAGCAGTCGAAGGCGCGCATCCGGTAGGCCAGTTCCAGCGTCTGCTCGGCGCCGAGCGGCGCGCGCATCAGGGTGCCGGGGTCGCGGCTCTCGTTGCGCAGCTGACGGGCCCGGCGGATCAGCACGTAGTCGAACTCGGCCGTCATCTCCGGCGCGGTGTGGTGCCGCCGCACGTCGACCTGCATCTCCATGTAGCGGGCGAAGTCCGAGCGCACGTGGTAGAGATCGCGGGGCAGCGAGTGGATCGGGCGCGGGTCGCCGAGCATCTCGCTCTCCATGCCGATGACATGGGAGACGATGTCGCGGACCGACCAGCCCGGGCACGGCGTGGCGCGGTTCCACTCACCCTCGACGAGCGGCTGCACCAGCTCGAATATCGCTTCCACGGAGTGGGTCCAGGCATCGGCGTAGTTCTGGAGGCTGGGATGGAGCGTCACGGGACCCCTCGGCGGTTCTGCGGTGCGGCGCGGTCTTCAAGCGGCGGGCGGGCTGGAACTGTTTCTGGCTGGCGGGCTGAAAACATGACTGCTTGGGAGGCTCGGACGCTAAGTTACGCTGCCCGAAGGCACCCCGGCAGTGCTTTCGTGTGACGATCGTAGGCCGGTGTTGACGGCTCCCGAGCCAGGACGGTGGTAGTGTGCGCGCCTCGCTGATCCAGATTGCGGTAGACCCGGACGAACCGGTCGAGAGCAGGCGGGCGCGCGTGGCGCGCCTGGTCCGGGAGGAGCGGGGCCGCGCCGAGCTCGTCGTGCTGCCCGAGCTGTGGCCCATGGGGGCCTTCGCGTACGAGGAGTTCGCGGCGGAGGCCGAGCCGCTGAAGGGCCCGACGTACGAGGCGATGGCGGCGGCCGCGCGGGACGCCGAGGTCTGGCTGCACGCGGGCTCCGTCGTGGAGGCGGCGTCCGGCGGGGCCTCCGGGGCCGTCCTCTACAACACCTCCCTCGTCTTCTCCCCCGACGGGGAACTCGCCGCCTCCTATCGGAAGATCCACCGCTTCGGCTTCGACAAGGGCGAGGCCGTGCTGATGGCGGCCGGCGAGGACCTCGTCACCGTCGACCTGCCGCAGCTCACCGTCGGCGTCGCCACCTGCTACGACCTGCGCTTCCCCGAGCTCTTCCGCGGCCTGGTCGACGCCGGCGCGCAGGCGTTCGTCGTCCCGGCCGGCTGGCCCGCCCGCCGGCTCGCCCACTGGACGCTGCTCGCCCGGGCCCGCGCCGTCGAGAACCAGGCGTACGTCCTCGCCTGCGGCACCGCCGGGACCCACGCCGGCGTCGAACAGGCCGGCCACTCGATCGTCGTCGACCCGTGGGGCGAGGTCCTGGCGGAGGCCGGGCCCGACGAGGAGACCCTGCGCGTCGAGCTCGACCCGGCGAAGGTGACGACGACGAGGGAGCAGTTCCCGGCCCTGAAGGACCGGGTGCTCTAGAAAGACCCTTCCCAGGGGGCTACCGGCTGGGCCACGACGCGGGCCACGGCGCCGGTCGCCCCGCCCGCGTACTCCGCCCAGGCCGTCGCCAGTCTCCGTACCGCCTCCGTCAGCGTGTCGGGCGGCAGCAGGAAGTGCAGCCGCAGCATGCGGTCGCTGCCGCCCAGGGCGTCCATGGTCGAGCCGGGCAGCACGGCGACGCCGTGGCGCAGCGCCACCTGGGCGAAGGAGACGCCGTCGCCGTGGGGCAGGCCGACCCACAGCGTCTGGCCGCCGGCCGCCGCTGGGCAGGACCAGGAGGGCAGCCGGCGCGCGAGCTCGGCGCGCAGCCGGTCGTGACCGGCCCGCAGCTGCCGGATCCGCTCCCGGACCAGCGAGTCGAAACCGTCCAGGAGCCGGGCCGCGACGAGCTGTGAGGGGACGTCGCTCCCCAGGTCGTGCAGGGCCTTGAGCCGGGCCAGGCGGGCGATCAGCGCGGCCGGGCCGCGCACCCAGCCGATCCGCAGGCCGCCCCAGACCGCCTTGCTGAGCGAGCCGACGGCGATGACCTCCGTACCGTACGAGGACAGCGGCGGCGCCCCGGCGGCCCCGTGCGCGCCGAAGTCCAGCTCGCCGAGCACCTCGTCGTCGACCAGCGGCACCCCGTACGCCTCCGCCGCCTCCACCAGGCGCCGCCCGAGCAGCGGCGGCAGGACCGTGCCGGTCGGGTTGTGGAAGCGCGGGATGACATAGGCCAGGGAGGGCCGGTGACGTTCCATCACCCGGATGGCCTCCGTCACGTCGAGGCCGTCCGGGCCCACCGCCACCGGGTACGGCACAGCCGCCGCCTCCCGGAACAGGTCGAGCGCGCCCGGGTAGGTCGGCGCCTCCACGAGGACGCCGTCGCCGGGCGCGAGGAGCAGCCGGGTGAGCAGGGCGACGGCCTGCTGGGCGCCGGTGGTGACCAGGAGCCGGTCGGGCTCGGTGGGCACGCCCCGTTCGGCGTAGCGGCGCGCGATCGCCCGGCGCAGGGCGGGCAGGCCGGCCGGGTGGTAGCCGAGGTCGTCACCGGGAAGGACGAGACCGGCGTACGCCTCGGCGAGGGCGGGCGGCGCTGCCGGCGGGGCCGCGCAGCTCAACAGGATGACGCCGTCGACGGGTTCGAGGAGGTTGAGGAACATCGGGTTCGACGTCTCCGCGACCCGCGGCACGCCGGGCGAAGCCAGTACGGCCGGCGCGACCCGCGTACCGCTGCCCTGACGCCGCACCAGACGCCCCTCCCGCCGCAGCGTCTCGTACGCCGTCACCACCGTCGTCCGCCCCACCGCGAGCGCCGCGGCGAGCCGCCGGTCCGGCGGCAGCGGGGCGCCGGGCGCCAGCAGGCCCTCGTCCATCAACTGGCGCATCCGCGCGGCGAGGAGCAGATAGAGCGGGCCGCGCCCGGCCGACCAGCGGCCGAGCCAGGCGACCAGTTCCCTCAGGGAGGGTGCCATTGGATCCATCGGCGGACCAATCTGCCGGGATTGGTCCTGTGGCGGCAAGCCCCCCGTCCACAGACTGAACGACATGAGCGCCGACTTCCTCCCGGACACCCACCTTCCCGACTCGTCCCGTCCCGAGACCTTGGCCGTGCACGCCCCGCAGCCGGAGATCCGCGGCAGCAGGCCGCTCGGCGTGCCCATCCACCAGGGCCACGTCTTCGCCTTCGAGAGCGCCGACTCCCTCGCCGCCGCCTTCGAGTCGCCCGACGCCTTCCTCTACAGCCGCATGGGCAACCCGACCGTCCGCGCCCTGGAGACCGCCGTCGCCCGCCTGGAGGGCGGCGCCGACGCCCTCTCGTACGCCTCCGGCATGGGCGCCATCAACGGCGTGCTGCTCGCGCTGCTCTCCACCGGCGGCCATGTCGTCGCCCAGCGCTGCCTGTACGGCGGCACCTACGCCGTCCTCACCGACCTCGCCGCGCGCTGGGGCGTCGAGGTCACGTACGTCTCCGGCACCGACGCCGACGAGGTGCGCGCCGCGATCCGCCCCGAGACGCGGCTGCTCTACCTGGAGACCATCGCCAACCCCACCACCCGCGTCTCGGACCTGCCCGCCCTGATCGCCGCCGCGCACGAGGCCGGGGTGCCGTCCTGCGTCGACAACACCTTCGCCTCGCCGCTGCTGTGCCGGCCGATCGCGTACGGGGCCGATGTCGTCGTGCACTCGGCGACCAAGTACCTCGCGGGCCACGCCGACGTCCTCGGCGGCATCGCCGTCTTCAAGGACCGCGAGCTGCACCGCGCGGTCCGGCACCACGCGGTCGAACAGGGCGCGGTCACCGACCCGTTCGCCGCCTGGCTGACCCTGCGCGGCCTGCAGACCCTGCCGCTGCGCATCGAGCGGCAGAGCGCGAGCGCGGCCGAGCTCGCGGCCCGGCTCGCCGCCCACCCGGCGGTGGCCGAGGTCCGGCACCCCGCCCTGGCCGGGCACCCGGACCACGCGGTCGCTGCGCGGCTCCTCCCGCGGGGCGGCGGCGGGGTCGTCTCGCTCGACCTCGCGGGCGGGCGCGAAGCCGGCAAGGCGTTCGTGGAGGCCGTCCGGGTGGCCTCGCTCAGCGTCTCCCTCGGCGACGTGAAGACGCTGGTCATGCACCCGGCCTCGACCTCCCACCGGCAGCTCGACGGGCAGGCGCTCGCGGCCGCCGGCATCGGGCCGGGGACGGTCCGGCTGTCGGTGGGCATCGAGCACGTCGAGGACCTGTGGACGGACCTGGAACAGGCCCTCGCGAAGGCTCTCTAGGGCTCCGGGGCTCAGTCCTCCCGTTCCCGCTCCGCCATCCGGATCACGCACACCGCGACCGCGATGAGCAGCGACGGATCGGCGTCCTCGCGGACCACGTTCACGGCGTAGGTCTCGCGGACGTGGAACCACTGGCGGGAGATGTGGGCCAGGAGTTCGCCGTCGTACTCGACGATGAACTCCCGGTCCAGGATCCGGCCGCTGACGTCGAGTCCGGTGCCGTCGACGAGGGTGACCCGGAAGTGGTTGCGCAGCAGCGACAGGCGCTTGCGGCGGATCGTGGCGAGCGGGCGGTCGTCGCGCTCGATCGTCATCGCGTCGCGCAGGCTGAACATCTTCTGCCGCAGGGTGACCAGGACCTGCCCGTCGGGGTCCTTGAGTTCGAGCGTGTCGCGCAGCCGCAGCGCCTTGCCGTCGACGAGGAAGGCGTGGCGGCCCTGCTCGTCCTCGATCCAGTAGTCGTCGCCGATGGCGAGGATCTTGTCCCGTACCAGGTATTTCATGACGGAATGCCTTCCCGCTCAGGCCGGGAAATAGCGGGTGAACGCGTCCGGGGCCACGCCGAGCGAGGTGCCGAAGGGCGCGTCGAGCTGGCTGATGAGCACGACGGTGAAGGCGATGAAGCCGGACAGGCCCATGACCAGGATGATGTGGGTGGCGCTGCGGTTGATGCCGAAGAGGAACATGAAGGACACGGTCAGCACGCCACCGATGACGAGACCGGCCCACAGGACCACGGAGAGGCGCTCCTGGGCCGCCGCCTCCCGGCCGCGCCGGGCGTCGTCCACGTAGCCGATCTGGGCCAGCATCTCCTGGGCGGCGATCTGCTGGCCGGTGGTGGCGGTGCCGGAGCCGTGCAGCTGCCCGGCCGCGCGCAGCCGGTCGAGCATCGCCCAGCCCTCCGGCCCCAGGGGCTCGCGCTCGGCCATCCGGGGCCATTCGACGTCCACGACATGGGCGGCGTACGAGCGGGCCGCGTCCCGTACCGGCTGCTGCTGGGCGGCCGGCAGGGAGTCGGCGAGCAGATACGTCTGGTGCAGGGCGCTCGCCTCGGCCTGGACCCGGTCGTCGGCGGTCGTGCGGTTGTCCCAGACGGAGACGAGGCACAGGCCGAGCACGAGGGCGTAGAAGACCGACACCATCATCGAGATGTACTCGGCCACGTCCTCGCGTGGTTCCTCGCCCGGTCGCATCGGGAACAGCCGGGTCTTGGCGTAGACGGCGAGCGAGGCGAGGAAGGCGACGCCGAAGACGACGACGAGGGTTTCGAGCAGGGCCATCGGATCTCCCAGGACGTCTCTCAGGAGCGGCGCGACCCGAGCAGGGCGGCGGCTGCGGCGGCGGGGACGAGCAGGAGAAGCAGGATCACGGTCATGCCGAGATGCGGCAGTTCACGGGCCCGGCGGTGCAGCCGCGGCAGGATTCCCTCCTCGCCGGCGGCGACGGGAGGCCGGGTGGCGGGCGGCCGGGGCACGGGTGCGGTGGCCGCGGGCGGTTGCCGAGCGGCGGCCCCGGGCGGCCGAGCGGCTTCGGGCGGCACCGCTCCCCCCGGCGCCGCTTCCCCGGGGGCCGCCTCCCCCGGAGCCGCTCCCGCCGCTTCCGCGGGCGCCGCTTCCGTGGGTACGGCTCCGGGCGCGGCCAGCGCCTCGGCGGCAGCGGCGGCGGCGGCCTCACCGAGGGCTTCGGCGGCAGCGGCAGCCGCAGCGGTGGCTGCGGCGGGGGACACGGCTCCGGGGGCAGCGGGCGCCGCGAGCGTTCCGGGTGCTCCCGGGGCGGCGCCGGGCGCGGTGCCCGTCGCGGGCGGCCGGGCCCGCACCGACGGCGGAACCGACGGCGAACCGGGGGGCGCCCCGGGCGGCGTACCCGCTCGCGTCGGGGCCGGCGTCGGCGTCGTGGCCGTGGGAGGCGTCGAGGTCGGCGTCGGTGTCGGGGGCGGCGGCGCGGGGATCCGGAAGGCGGCGGTGGCGCGGGCGGTGAGCGGCGGGGCGGGGACGCGTCCGCCGTGCTCGTCCACGGTCGTGACCCGGTCGCTGCCCGAGACGAGCCCGGCGCTGCGGTAGGTGCCCGGGGGCCGCCGTACGGTCGCCGCGCACCCGGCCGAGACACCGGGCGCGAGCTCCGCCGCGCAGGGGACGGGGCCGAGGAGCGGGTCGGTGAGCCGGAGCCCGTACACCGGCCGGTTGCCGCGGTTGGTGACGGTGTACGTCACGACCGCCCGGCCGCCGGTGACCCGTACCGCCTCCGTCAGGCCGAGGGCGCCGGCCACCCCCTCGTACCCGGAACGCGCGGTGGCGGTGACCCGCCGCCCGAGCGAGGGGATCTCGCCGCCGGCCCGGGCGGTCGCGACCCGGATTCCGGGCAGGGCGCGGAAGCGGGCCGTGCAGACCATCGAGCGGAGCGCGTTCAGGGTGCGCCGGGGACAGCTCACCCGCGCGCCGGGTACGCCGGGATCGCCGACGCCCACCCCGTACAGATCGGCCTCGCCCCGGTTGACCAGCCGGTACCGCTTCACCACGGCCGCGCCGGCCCGCACGTCCACGCCGGCCGTCCCGGGCCGGGCGTCGACGGTGACGGTCATGGCGAGGACGTTCTCCCCGGCGCCGCCCGCGCGCGCGTCCTGCGGCACGACCGCGAGGAGCAGCGTCAGCAGTGCCAACAGCGTCAGCCGTGCCGGTGGTGCCGGCGCTGCCGGCGGCGCGTGCCGTGCCCGCAGGACCTGTATGACCCGCATGACCCCTCCCGGCCGAATAGTCGGATGATCGTTCCGCTACGTCATGCTGGCTGCGCCGCCCCCGCCCCCGCCCGTCAAGACACGCCGCACCCACTCCACCCGGACCCCGCATTCACCCGTCCGGCGATCCGTGCGGCACAGTTGAGCCATGAACGACGTCTCTCCGCGCGCTCGCGCTCGTGTCCGCGCCCCCGAGCTCATCGGCAAGGGCGGCTGGCTCAACACCGGCGGAGACGATCTGACCCTCGCCGACCTGCGGGGCAAGATCGTCGTGCTCGACTTCTGGACCTTCTGCTGCATCAACTGCCTGCACGTCCTCGACGAGCTGCGCGAGCTGGAGGAGAAGCACCGCGACACGCTCGTGATCGTCGGCGTGCACTCGCCGAAGTTCGTGCACGAGGCCGAGCACCAGGCCGTCGTCGACGCCGTCGAGCGCTACGAGGTGCACCACCCGGTGCTCGACGACCCGGAGCTCGCGACCTGGAAGCAGTACGCGGTACGGGCCTGGCCGACGCTCGTCGTCATCGACCCCGAGGGGTATGTCGTCGCCCAGCACGCGGGCGAGGGCCACGCCAACGCGCTGCGCGCGCTCGTCGAGGAGCTGGAGGCGGAGCACGAGGCGAAGGGCACGCTGCGGCGCGGCGACGGGCCGTACGTGGCGCCGGAGCCGGTCGCGACCGATCTGCGCTTCCCCGGCAAGGCGGTCCTGCTGCCGTCCGGGAACCTGCTCGTCTCCGACACCACCCGGCACCAGCTGGTCGAGCTGGCCGAGGACGGCGAGACCGTCGTCCGGCGCATCGGTGACGACGGTGGGTTCCGCGAGCCGCAGGGCCTCGCGCTGCTGCCCGACGGGAAGGTCGTGGTCGCCGACACGGTCAACCACGCCCTGAAGGTCTTCGATCCGGAGAGCGGGTCGGTCGAGCGCGTCGCCGGCACGGGCCGCCAGTGGTGGCAGGGCTCCCCGACCTCCGGACCCGCCCTCGACGTCGACCTCTCCTCGCCGTGGGACGTGGCCTGGTGGCAGGGCAAGGTGTGGATCGCGATGGCCGGTGTGCACCAGATCTGGACGTACGACCCGGAGACCGGGACCGTCCAGGTCGCGGCCGGCACGACCAACGAGGGCCTGGTCGACGGGCCGGCCGCCGAGGCCTGGTTCGCGCAGCCGTCCGGGCTCGCCGCGACCGCCGACCGGCTGTGGATCGCCGACTCCGAGACCAGCGCGCTGCGGTACGTCGAGAAGGACGGCGAGGGGTACACGGTCCACACGGCCGTCGGCACCGGGCTGTTCGACTTCGGGCACCGCGACGGCGCCGCCGACCAGGCGCTGTTCCAGCACCCGCTCGGCGTGACCGCGCTGCCCGACGGCTCGGTCGCCGTCTCCGACACGTACAACCACGCCCTGCGCCGCTTCGACCCGGCGACCGGCGAGGTCACCACGCTCGCCACGGACCTGCGCGAGCCCAGCGACGCGGTCGTCGTCGGCGAGGACGTCGTGGTCGTCGAGTCGGCCCGGCACCGGCTCACCCGGCTGCGGCTGCCCGAGGAGGCCGTCCAGGTCGAGTCGGTCGCCCACCGCACGCAGCGCGAGGCCACCGAGATCGCCCCCGGCGGCCTCCGCCTCGACGTCGTCTTCCAGGCCCCCAAGGGCCAGAAGCTCGACGACCGCTACGGCCCCTCGACCCGCCTCCTCGTCTCCGCCACGCCGCCCGAGCTGCTGCTCGCCGGCGAGGGCAAGGGCACGGACCTCTTCCGCGACCTGGAGCTGAACCCGGCGCTCACCGAGGGCGTCCTGCACGTCTCGGCGATGGCCGCGTCCTGCGACGACGACCCGGAGAACGAGTACCCGGCCTGCCACGTCCACCAGCAGGACTGGGGCGTCCCGGTGCGGATCACGGACGCGGGCACGGCCCGGCTGCCGCTGATCCTCGCCGGCCTGGACGCCTGACCCTCCCCGGTTTTCGCCCGGGAACGGTTCGGCCCCTGCCGTGTGGCAGGGGCCGAATCCGTGTCCGTGGGCCCGGTCAGCCCGGTCAGCCCGGTCAGCCCGGTCAGCCCGGTCAGCCCGGTCAGCCCTCCAGGAAGGCCACGAGCGCGTTCGCCAGGTGGTGCGGGTCCTCCGCGCCGCACAGCTCACGGGCGCTGTGCATCGACAGGCAGGCGACGCCGATGTCGACGGTCGAGATGCCGTGGCGGGCGGCGGTGATGGGGCCGATCGTCGTGCCGCACGGCATGTCGTTGTTGGAGACGAACGACTGCCACGGCACGCCCGCCTTCTCGCACGCGGCGGCGAACACCGCGCGGCCGCTGCCGTCGGTGGCGTAGCGCTGGTTGACGTTGACCTTGAGGATGGGGCCGCCGTTGGGGCGCGGGTGGTGCGTCGGGTCGTGGCGCTCGCCGTAGTTCGGGTGCACGGCGTGGCCGACGTCGGAGGAGAGGCAGACGGAGCCCGCGAGGGCGCGCGCCTTGTCCTCGAAGCTGCCGCCGCGCGCGTACACCGAGCGCTCCAGGACGTTGCCGAGCAGCGGGCCCTGGGCGCCGGTGTCGGCCTCGGAGCCGTTCTCCTCGTGGTCGAAGGCGGCGAAGACCGGGATGTACGGCAGGTCGGCGCCGTGCGCGGCGACGGCGGCGAGCGCGGCGGCGCAGGCGTGCACGGAGATCAGGTTGTCCATCCGCGGCCCGGCGAGCAGCTCGCGGTCCCGGCCCAGGTAGGCGGGCGCCTCCAGGGCGTGCACCATCAGGTCCCAGCCGGCCACATCCTCGGCGTCGACGCCCGCCTCCCCGGCGACGAAGTCGACCAGGTCGCCCTCGTGGACGTCGCCCAGGCCCCAGATCGGCTGCATGTGGCGCTGGCGCTCCAGCTTCATGCCCTCGTTGACCTGCCGGTCCAGGTGGATGGCGAGCTGGGGTACGCGCAGCAGCGGCCGGTCCACGTTCACGAGCCGGTGGCTGCCGTCCCGCAGCGTCAGCCGGCCGGCGAGGCCCAGGTCCCGGTCGAGCCAGCTGTTGAGCAGCGGCCCGCCGTAGATCTCGACGGCCACCTGCCGCCAGCCCTCCCGCCCGAAGTCCGGCTGCGGCTTGACGCGCAGGTTCGGCGAGTCGGTGTGCGCGCCGACGATCCGGAACGGCGTGTGCGCGGCGGCGCCCTCGGGCACGTACCAGGCGATGATCGCCCCGCCGCGGATCACGTACTTCCCGCCCGTCGTCCCCTCCCAGGCGTCGGTCTCCTCGACCTTGCGGAAACCCGCCTTCTCCAGCCGCTCGGCCGTGTTGGCCACCACGTGGTACGGCGACGGCGAGGCCGCGAGGAAGGACATGAGGTCATCGGTGTGGCCGCGGTCGAAGCGGGCGGGTGCGCTACTCATGACGTTCACCTTACGGGGGTCTCGACATGTGGACCCGGCCCGGACCAAGGGCCCCCTGGGCCGCCCCCGACGGATCGGGGGCCGGCCTCGACGAACCCGTGGCTGCCTCCCGACGAACGTGAAGGCGAGTGAGCCGAAGGAGCCCGGCTCAAGCGCCCCGGAGGCGAAGCGAGCCGGAAAACAAGGGGAACGGCCCGCTCCCCTCCCCGGGAGCGAGCCGTTCCTGTGTGCGGACTCAGGCGCGTGCCTGTGCGTTAGAACGCGGCCTCGTCCAGGTCCATGATCTCGTTGGTGACGCCCTCGGCGATCAGGCGCTCGGTGGAGACGCCCGGCAGGATGTTCGCGGCGAAGAACTTCGCGGCGGCGATCTTGCCCTGGTAGAAGGCGACGTCCTTGCCCGCGGCGCCGGCGGCGAGCTTCTCGGCGGCGACGGCGGCACCGCGCAGCAGCAGGTAGCCGACGACGACGTCACCGGCGGCCAGCAGCAGGCGGGTGGAGTTGAGGCCGACCTTGTAGATGTTCTTGACGTCCTCGCCGGTGGCGGTGAGGTCGGTGATCATCGTGCCGACGATGGCCTCGAGGTCGACGGCGGCCTTGGCGAGGGAGTCGCGGGCGCCGGCGAGCTCGTCGCCGCCGGTGCCGACGGCGAGGAACTTCTTGATCTCCTCGGCGAGGGCGTTCAGGGACGCGCCCTGGTCGCGGACGATCTTCCGGAAGAAGAAGTCCTGGCCCTGGATCGCGGTGGTGCCCTCGTACAGGGTGTCGATCTTCGAGTCGCGGATGTACTGCTCGATCGGGTACTCCTGCAGGAAGCCGGAGCCGCCGAAGGTCTGCAGCGACTGGGCGAGCTGCTCGTAGCCCTTCTCGGAGCCGTAGCCCTTGACGATCGGGAGCAGGAGGTCGTTGAGGCCGTGGAGCGCCTTGGCGTCCTCGCCGGCGGCTTCCTTCTCCTGGATGGCGTCCTGCACGGAGGCCGTGTAGAGGACGAGGGAGCGCATGCCCTCGGCGTACGCCTTCTGCGTCATCAGCGAGCGGCGCACGTCGGGGTGGTGGGTGATGGTGACCTTGGGCGCGTTCTTGTCCATGAAGTTGGCCAGGTCGGTGCCCTGGACGCGCTCCTTGGCGTACTCCAGGGCGTTGAGGTAGCCCGTGGAGAGGGTGGAGATCGCCTTCGTGCCGACCATCATGCGGGCGAACTCGATGATGAGGAACATCTGGCGGATGCCGTCGTGCTTGTCGCCGATGAGCCAGCCCTTGGCGGGGTGCTTGTCGCCGAAGGTCATCTCGCAGGTGTTGGACGCCTTGAGGCCCATCTTGTGCTCGACGTTGGTGGCGTAGACGCCGTTGCGGGCGCCGAGCTCGCCGGTCTCCCAGTCGAACTCGTACTTCGGGACGAGAAAGAGGGAGAGGCCCTTGGTGCCGGGGCCGGCACCCTCGGGGCGGGCGAGGACGTAGTGGAGGATGTTCTCCTCCATGTCGTGCTCACCGGACGTGATGAAGCGCTTGACGCCCTCGATGTGCCAGGAGCCGTCCTCCTGCTGGATGGCCTTGGTGCGGCCCGCGCCGACGTCGGAGCCCGCGTCGGGCTCGGTGAGCACCATGGTGGAGCCCCAGCGGCGGTCGACGGCGATCTTGGCGATCTTCTTCTGCGCCTCGTTGCCCTCGTTGAAGAGGATGCCGGCGAAGGCCGGGCCGGAGGAGTACATCCAGATGGCCGGGTTGGAGCCGAGCAGCAGCTCCGCGTAGGCCCAGATGAGGGAGCGCGGGGAGACGGTGCCGCCGATCTCCTCGGGGATGCCGAGACGCCAGTACTCGGACTCCATGAAGGCGTTGTACGAGTTCTTGAAGGAGGCCGGGACCGGGGCCGTGTTGGTCTCCGGGTCGAAGACCGGCGGGTTGCGGTCGGCGTCGGCGAAGGACTCCGCGAGCTCGTTCTCCGCGAGGCGGCGGATCTCGTCGAGGATGCTCTTGGCGGTCTCGACGTCCATCTCCTCGAACGGACCGGTGCCGTACACCTTGTCGCGGCCGAGGACCTCGAAGAGGTTGAACTCGATGTCGCGGAGATTCGACTTGTAGTGCCCCATGGCGACGGCTCCGTAAAGGCTCGGGGAGGGAAGGTCCTCGTACACGTACTACCCGTGAGTAGCTCACGCTCTCTACGATGATGCTACCCACCGGTAATAACGGCAACCCCTTTCCGGACATCTGTGACGGGGGCCGCACCCGGCAGGCGCCGCTCGATAGGCTTGCTGTCATGTACGGCTACGACCAGAACCCGGGTGCTCAGCAGTACGCGCCGCCCCAGCAGCCGCCTCAGCAGCAGTACGCGCCGCAGGGCGGGATGCAGGGGGGCGGAATGCAGGGCGGAATGCAGGGCGGAATGCAGGGCGGAATGCAGGGTGGCTACGCCCAGCAGCCCCCGCTCTACCCGGAGCCGTCGCCGCCGTCGCTCGCGGACGCGGTGCGGGCCTTCACGACCGGGCAGATGGCGGCCGAGGACTTCCAGCAGATCTTCGCCACCTCCAAGGTCTACTGCCCGCGCGGCGACAATCCGGGCTTCCTGGCGCTGCACAACACCCAGCAGCCGGTGATCCCGATGTTCACGTCGCTCAAGGAACTGCGGCGGTACGCGGGCAAGGAGTCGAAGTACTTCGTGATCACGGGTGCGGAGGTGATCGACCTGCTGCCGACCGGCTACGGCTTCGTGCTCGACATGGAGGGCGACCACCGGATGGTCTTCGACGCGAAGGCCGTGGAGCAGATGGTCGACTTCGCGATGCGGCGGATGTACGGCTGACGGAAGCTGGAAGTGCACGGGGACGCCCGGGAGGAATTCCTCCCGGGCGTTCTGTGTTCTGGGTGGCAGAAAGTTCAGGATTCAACTAACCTGGACGTACAACGTTCAATCAAGATCGAGATGGACGTACGAGGAGGCCCCGCCATGCCCGCCGTGACTGTCGAGAACCCGCTGACCCTGCCCCGTGTCGCCGCGTCCGCCGACGCCGCCGCCCGCCCGGTGCTCGCCGTCACCACGGCCCCCCAGGGCTTCGAGGGCGAGGGCTTCCCGGTGCGCCGCGCGTTCGCCGGCATCAACTACCAGTACCTCGACCCGTTCATCATGATGGACCAGATGGGCGAGGTGGAGTACGCCCCGGGCGAGCCCAAGGGCACCCCGTGGCACCCCCACCGCGGCTTCGAGACCGTCACCTACATCATCGACGGGATCTTCGACCACCAGGACTCCAACGGCGGTGGCGGCACCATCACCAACGGCGACACCCAGTGGATGACCGCCGGCTCCGGCCTGCTCCACATCGAGGCCCCGCCGGAGCAGCTCGTCGTCAGCGGCGGCCTCTTCCACGGCCTCCAGCTCTGGGTGAACCTGCCCGCGTCCGACAAGATGATGGCCCCCCGCTACCAGGACATCCGCGGCGGCCAGGTCCAGCTGCTCACCTCCCCCGACGGCGGCGCGCTGCTCCGCGTCATCGCGGGCGAGCTCGACGGCCACCAGGGCCCCGGCATCACCCACACCCCGATCACGATGATCCACGCCACCCTCCGGCCCGGCGCCGAGATCAACCTGCCGTGGCGCGAGGACTTCAACGGCCTCGCGTACGTGCTGGCCGGCCGCGGCACCGTCGGCGCCGAGCGGCGGCCCGTCCACATGGGCCAGACCGCCGTCTTCGGCAAGGGCGGTGCGCTGACCGTGCGGGCCGACGAGAAGCAGGACGGCAACGCCCCGGACCTGGAGGTCGTGCTCCTGGGCGGGCAGCCGATCCGCGAGCCGATGGCTCACTACGGCCCGTTCGTCATGAACACCCAGGCCGAACTCCGCCAGGCGTTCGAGGACTTCCAGGCGGGCCGGCTCGGCACGATCCCGGCCGTGCACGGCATGGGCGAGTAGGCCGGACAGGTCTCGTAGGGGGCTCCGGTACGGGTGCGAGCAGGTCTCGTCTCGTACGGAACTCCGGTACGGGGACGAGGGCGCGGCCCCCGTCCCCGTACCCCTGCCCCTGGCCCCGTCCTCCTGCACCTGGCCCCGTCCCCTTGCCTCCGCCCCGTCTCGCGTCTGACGCCTCGTCACCCGTACGGCCCGGCAGCGCGCGACGGGACGCCGGGCGCCGTGGTCCGGTGGGTCCATGCCCGCCGAACGCCCAGCCGCCGAGCGCCCGCTGCTTCCCGAAGCCGCCCGCCGCACCGCCGCCTGGTGCGCGGTGGCGCTGCTCGTCGCCGGGGTCGCCGCCGTCTTCATCTGGCTGTGCGTGGTCTTCAAGACGGCCGTCACGCCCGCCCTGCTCGCCCTCCTCGGCACCGCGCTGCTCGGCCCGCTCTACCGGCGGCTGCTGCGGATGAAGGTGCGGAAGTCCCTGGCCGCGGGGCTGACCGTGCTCGCCGTGGTCGCGGTCGTCGGCGGCGCCGCCTATGTCGTCGTCGCCGCCCTCGTCGACTCCGGCGCCCAGATCGTCGACTCGCTGCGGCAGGCCGCCCAGGACATCACGAAGCACTTCGGCGTGGCCGGCACCTCGCTCGACGACGTCGCCAGGAACGCCAAGCGGCTCCTGGAGAAGTTCGGCGGGACGGCGGCCTCCGGGGTGATCTCCGGGCTCAGCACGGGCGCCCAGATGCTCGCCACCGCCGCCCTCGCCCTCCTGCTCATCTTCTTCTTCCTGCGCGACTCCGACCGGGCGGCGGACGTGCTGCGCTCGCTCGCCCCCCGCTCGACCGGCGACGTCATGGAGGCGATGGGGCGGCGCGCCTTCGAGGCGGTCGAGGGCTTCATGCGCGGAACGACCTTCGTGGCGCTCGTCGACGCCCTGCTCATCGGCGTCGGGCTGCTCGTCCTGCGGGTGCCGGGCGCGATCGGCCTCGCCGCGCTCGTCTTCATCACCGCCTACATCCCCTACCTCGGCGCCTTCCTCTCCGGCGCCGTCGCCGTCCTCGTCGCCCTCGCCGACCGCGGGTTCGTCATCGCGCTGTGGACGCTCGGCGTCGTGCTCGCCGTCCAGATGATCGAGGGCTACGTGCTCCAGCCGATGGTGCAGTCCCGCACCGTGCAGATGCACCCGGCCGTGGTCATGCTGGCGATCACCGCCGGTGCGTCCGTCGCCGGCGTCCTGGGCATGCTGCTCGCCGTACCGCTGACCGCCGCCTTCTTCGGAGTCGTCGGTGAACTGCGCACCCGGTACGGGGAGCCGGCGCCCTAGGTTGCCGCCGCCGGGGTGCTTCCCGGCTCGAACGCCCTCAGCATCTGTTCCAGGGCGGCCTGGTCCGGGCCCACGAACGGGTCCGCGTCCGGCGCCATGGTGATCGTCTCGATCAGGCGGGTGGTCATCCGGACCGCCGGCGGCAGGTGCGTGCACAGCACGATCTCCGGGCTCATCTCCCGCACCGGCTCGATCGACGCCCGGAACTTCGCCCGGTCGACGACGTGCACCCACGGGCTGTCCACCGTCGCCCACAGCAGCTGCGCGGCCCGCAGCTCCTCCGGCTTCAGGTCGTTGGCGTGCCCGCTCTCGGCGAGTTCGGCCGTGGGCATGGGGCCGCCGAAGCAGTCGGAGCTGAAGCAGATGCGGGTCTTCTCGTCGTAGAAGCCCACGGTGGCCGGGTTGTCGAAGAGCGGCGGCCGGAAGCCCCGCAGGCGGCGGTCGCCGACGTCGAGGGACTGGCCGGGGTTGAGGAAGTACACCCGGTCCATGGGCAGCGGGCGCTCGGTGGTCATGATCCCGGCGCCGATGAAGGTGGTCACGACCCGCGCCCGCGGGGCCGCCACCAGCAGGTCGAAGATCCCGCCGGTGTGGTCGCGGTCGGGGTGGGTGAGCCAGATCCAGCGCACGTCGGCCGGGTCGATGACCGTCCCGAGCGTCGCCACGAAGTCGCGGTCGGCGACGGACAGGCCGGTGTCGACGACGACCGGTTCGCGGGAGGTGAGGACGTAGGCGTTGACGGGGATGTGGCCGATCCCCGGGACTTCCAGGCTGTCGCCGATGACGGTGGTGTCGCTGCCGACCTTGTGCGTGTCCATGGCGGGCTCCGTGGTCCCCCCGGCGGCCGTACGACACCAGTCTCCGCCGCCCGACCGGGTGCCGCGCGTCGTACGCGCGGGGCGCGGCGCGGACGGGGCGGGCATGGCGTGGCGCGGCGGGTGCGCGGAAGGGGTGGGCCGGGGCGCGCGGGGCGCGGCAGCCGGTGAGGCTCAGCACCCGTCCGGGCAGCCGCCGGGCTCAGCACCCCGTCGGTCAGCAGCCGGTGGGGCTCAGCACCCGTCCGGGCAGCCGCCGGACTCAGCACCCGTCGGGGTCAGCAGCCGGCCGGGCCCAGCACCCGTCGGGGTCAGCACCCGGCCGGGCCCAGCACCCGTCGGGGTCAGCACCCGGCCGGCCCAGCACCCGCCGGGGTCAGCAGCCCTTCTCCGACTCCGGCTCGTGCAGCTCGAACCAGATCGCCTTGCCCTCGCCGCGCGGGTCCACGCCCCACGAGTCCGCGAGCATCTCCATGAGCAGCAGCCCGCGCCCGTTGGACGCCAGCTCGCCCGGGTGCCGCTTGTGCGGCAGTTCGTCGCTCGCGTCGGCGACCTCGACGCGCAGCCGGCGCGCGTCCGGGAGGCAGACGACCTCGGCGACGAGCAGGGCGTCGCCGTCCGTGTGGACGAGGACGTTGGTGACCATCTCGGAGACCATCAGGACCGCCGAGTCGACCTGGTCGGGATCCGACCAGTCGTGGAGCAGCTGGCGGACGCTCCCGCGGGCCGTGGCGATGCGATGCGGGTCGGCCTGGGCGATGGTCATCATCGCGCGGCGCGGGGCCTCCCGTACTCCGGTGCCGGGCTGGCGGGAGAGCAGCAGGACGGCGATGTCGTCCTCGCGGCGGTCGGCGAGCGGGCCGGTGGTGTGGTGCGAGCCGGGCCCGTGGACGGCCTCGACGAGCTGGTCGGCGAGGGCCTCCAGGTCGTCGCCCCGGTGGTCCTCCAGGAGCTTGCGGATCCGGTCCCAGCCGCTGTCGAGGTCGTGGCCGCCGGTCTCCAGGAGCCCGTCGGTGCAGATCATCAGGGTCTCGCCGGCGGCCAGGGTGAGCCGGGTGGTGGGGTAGTCGGTGTCGGGGTCGATGCCGAGGGGCAGACCGCCGGCGGTGTGCCGGAGGAGAACCGTTCCGTCGGTCATCCGCACCGCCGGGTCCGGGTGGCCGGCCCGGGCGATGTCGACGGTCCCGCTCTCCAGGTCGACCTCCAGGTAGAGGCAGGTCGCGAAGCGCGGCCCGCCGCCCGGCCGCCCGTCGTCGCCGCCCGCGCCGCCCCCTTCGTCCACCCCGTCGTTGATCCCGTACAGGAAGCGGGAGGCGCGGGAGAGCACGGCGTCGGGCCGGTGCCCCTCGGAGGCGTACGCGCGCAGCGCGATCCGCAGCTGGCCCATGAGCCCGGCCGCCCGGACGTCGTGGCCCTGCACGTCGCCGATGACCAGGGCGATCCGGCCGCCGCCGGGCCCGTCGGGCAACCGGATCATGTCGTACCAGTCGCCGCCGACCTGCAGCCCGCCGCCCGTGGGCACGTACCGCGCGGCCACCTGGATGCCGGGGATGCCCGGCCCGAGGACCGGCATCATCGTGCGCTGGAGGCCCAGCGACAGCTCCCGCTCGGACTCGGCGACCCCGGCGCGGGCGAGGGCCTGCGCCAGCATCCGGGCGACGGTGGTGAGGACGGAGCGCTCGTCGGGGGTGAAGGCCACCGGGTGCTTGAAGGCGGCCATCCACGCGCCCATCGTCCGGCCGGCGACGACCAGCGGCACGAAGGCCCAGGAGCGGCGGCTGAAGCGCTGGGCGAGCGGCCAGGTCATGGGGAAGCGGCGGGCGTACTCCTCCGGCGTCGGCAGATAGATCGCCCGCCCCGTCCGCACCACCTCGGCCGCCGGGTAGTCGGTGTCGAGCGTCATCGAGGTGAACGGCCCCTCGTCGCCGTCGCCGTGCCCGTGGTGGCCGATCACCGTCAGCCGGTCGCCCGACATCCCGAAGACCGCGAGCCCGTCCGGCGAGAAACCGGGCATGGAGAGCGAGGCCGCCACCCGCAGCACCTCGGCCGTCGACCGCGCCTCGGCGAGCGCCCGGCCCGCGTCGAGCAGGAAGGCCTCGCGGGAGCGGCGCCAGTCGCCGGTGATGGGGGTGTGCGGGCCGGCGGTGCCGGGCTGCGGCTCGGCGACCTCCTGGAGGGTGCCGATCAGCGCGTAGTCGGGTCCCTCGATCAGCGGCTTGGACCTGCTCCGTACGGTACGGATCACCCGCCCGTGCTCGTCCATGATCCGCAGCCGGGCCTCGGCCAGGGTCCCCTCGGCGACGGCGAGGGCGACGACCCCGTCGATCTCGTTCCAGTCGACCGGATGGAAACGCGACCGCACCGCCGCCTCGCTGAGCCGCACGGGCTCGGCGGGCAGCCCGAGCAGCCGGGCCGCCTCGGCGTCGAGCGTGACGGTCCCGGAGGCGTTGTCCCAGCGCCACAGGCCGGTCGCGATGGCCGCCAGGACGTCCTCGGTGCGCATTGCCCTACTTTATGAATATCGGACAGCGAGTCGCCACAGGTCGCGAACTCTTGACACCGAGAGTATTCGAATCGCGATCTTGGGTGTCCCGGTACCCTGGGACGGCTGGACGTGTGCTGTCCGGCGTCCACCAAGGATCCCGAAGAACTGGATGAACGACGATGCATCGGTACAGGTCCCACACCTGCGGCGAGCTCCGCGCCTCTGACGTCGGCACCGACGTCCGGCTGAGCGGCTGGCTGCACAATCGGCGCGACCTGGGCGGCATCCTCTTCATCGATCTGCGCGACCACTACGGCATCACCCAGCTGGTCGCCCGCCCCGGCACCGCCGCGGCCGAGGTCCTCGACAAGCTGACCAAGGAGACCGTCGTCCGCGTCGACGGCAAGGTCGTCTCCCGCGGCGCCGAGAACGTCAACCCGGACCTGGCCACCGGCGAGATCGAGATCGAGGCCGCCGAGGTCGAGGTGCTCGGCGCGGCGCAGCAGATCCCGTTCACCATCAACACCGACGACGGCGTGAACGAGGAGCGGCGGCTCGAGTACCGCTTCCTCGACCTGCGCCGCGAGCGCATGCACCGGAACATCATGCTGCGCTCCGCCGTCATCGCCTCCATCCGCTCCAAGATGGTGGCGCTCGGCTTCAACGAGATGGCGACCCCGATCCTCACCGCGACCTCCCCCGAGGGCGCCCGTGACTTCGTCGTCCCGTCCCGCCTGAACCCCGGCAAGTTCTACGCGCTGCCGCAGGCCCCGCAGCAGTTCAAGCAGCTGCTGATGATCTCGGGCTTCGACCGCTACTTCCAGATCGCGCCCTGCTTCCGCGACGAGGACGCCCGCGCCGACCGCTCGCCGGGCGAGTTCTACCAGCTCGACGTCGAGATGAGCTTCGTCGAGCAGGAGGACGTCTTCCAGCCCATCGAGAAGCTCATGACCGAGCTCTTCGAGGAGTTCGGCGGCGGCCGTCACGTCACCTCGCCGTTCCCGCGGATCCCGTTCCGCGAGTCGATGCTGAAGTACGGCAACGACAAGCCCGACCTGCGCACCTCCCTCGAACTCGTCGACATCACCGACGTCTTCGAGAAGTCGGAGTTCAAGGCGTTCGCCGGCAAGCACGTCCGCGCGCTCGCCGTCCCGAACACCGGTGACCAGCCGCGCAAGTTCTTCGACGGCCTCGGCGACTTCGCCGTCTCCCTCGGCGCCAAGGGCCTGGCCTGGGTGCGCGTCGGTGAGGGCGGCGCCCTCACCGGCCCCATCGCCAAGTTCCTCACCGAGGAGAACGTCAAGGTCCTCACCGAGCGCCTCGGCCTGGCCGAGGGCCACGCCGTGTTCTTCGGCGCCGGCGAGTTCGACGAGGTCTCCAAGATCATGGGCCCGGTCCGGGTCGAGGCCGCCAAGCGCGCCGGCCAGTTCGAGGAGAACGTCTTCCGCTTCGCGTGGATCGTCGACTTCCCGATGTACGAGAAGGACGAGGAGACCGGCAAGATCGACTTCTCGCACAACCCCTTCTCGATGCCGCAGGGCGGCCTTGAGGCCCTGGAGACCCAGGACCCGCTGGACATCCTCGGCTGGCAGTACGACATCGTCTGCAACGGCATCGAGCTGTCCTCCGGCGCCATCCGGAACCACGAGCCCGACATCATGTTCAAGGCGTTCGAGATCGCCGGCTACCCGCGCGAGGTCGTCGAGACCGAGTTCGCCGGCATGCTCCGCGCCTTCCAGTTCGGCGCCCCGCCGCACGGCGGCATCGCCCCGGGCGTCGACCGCATCGTCATGCTCCTCGCCGACGAGCCCAACATCCGCGAGACGATCGCCTTCCCGCTCAACGGCAACGCCCAGGACCTCATGATGGGCGCCCCGACCGAGCTCGACGAGGCCCGCCTGCGCGAGCTCCACATCGCCCTGCGCAAGCCGGCCGAGGCGAAGGTCGTGGAGGGCGGCCGCCCGGTGACGGAGGCGGTGCACCCGGACGCGGCGCGCGGCTGACGCGTCTGAGCATTCGGATGTAAAGGGGCCCGGGCCGTACGTGTGAACGTATGGCCCGGGCCCCTTTCGTACGCGCGGGAGGGACTACTCGTCCTTGTCCTCGAAGATCTCCTCGGCGGACGAGACGGTGACGGCGCGCGCGACCCAGCGGCGCAGCACCTCCGGGTCGTCGCAGCCCGTGACGCGTTCGCGGACGTCGTCGGGGACGTCGAGGCCGCGCTGCTCCAGGATGATCAGTATGGCGTCGACGCTGCCCTGGGCCAGGCCTTCCGCCTTGCCTTCCGCCTTGCCTTCCGCCCGCCCTTCCGTCCGGCCTTCGTCCCGGATCTCTTCGGACAGGTACGACTTGTAGAAGGAGAGGTCCGCGGCCACCAGATTCCTCCAGATTTCCATGGCCGGGCGATTGCCCAGACCCTGTGCGGTGAATTCGACGATCGGGTCGGCGACGTTCTCAGGAACGTCCCGCAGCGCGGTGGACAGTGCCTCCAGTATGGCACCGATGTCCGGATCGCCCGCGTGCGTGATCGCCGACAGTGTGGCCAGTACCAGGTCCGCACGAGCCTGGGCCGGGTCGGTGATGACGGGCATGTTGTGCGGGCCCACGACCAGCGGCCGGACGGTGAGGGTGGGCATGTAGGACGGCCCGGCGGCCACGGCCTGTCCAGCCCACTCGGCCGTGGCCCGGTCCTGGCACACGACCAGCAGGGCAGTCGGCAATCCGTACTTCGTCCACAGATACGCGGTGTAGTACGCCCAGGTCGCCGGCTTGGCCGGGTCCTTCTTCCGTTGCGCCTCGATGGCGAGGAGAAGCGACCCTTCTCGTGTGCTGTTGAGCCGCAGGAGTGTGTCCACGCGGCGCTCGGCAGGACGGGTCTCGGTGACGTCGGTGGTCAGGACGACCGCTTCGACGGTGGTCGGGAGGGGAACCCCGAGCACGTCCGACAGACGGCTGAAGAGGTGAGGATCGTGCTGGAAGATGCGGTGCATCGCTTCATGGGGTGAGCTGACCATGCTCTTTCCTGTTCTTGCAGGGGCGGCATTCGCCGGGGGTCGGGCCGCGGAAGGCCCGGTCGCAGCGGTCGCAGTTCTGCAGCGGGTGGCGGACGGGCGGGGGCGGCTCCGGGGCGCGGAAGGGCGGCGCGGGCGGGAGGCGGTCGGCGAGGCGGTGGGCCAGGAGGGCGGCGGGGCGGCGCAGGGGCTCGCGTGGGAGGTCGGAGGTCAGGGCGTGGTGGACGGCCTCGGAGGAGACGTCCCGTTCCAGCCAGGACACGACGCCGGGGATGAGGTGTTCGGTGTCGGCGGCGGAGAGCAGCAGCCGGCGGTCTTGGAGGCGGAGGCAGCCGAGGACGGCGTGCGCGGTCTCGATCAGGTCGGGAGCCGGCCATGCCGGCTGCGGTACGGCGGGCAGGGCGCGGCGCCGCGGCTCCTTCGGCTGGTGTCGGCGGGGCCTTGGCTCGGGCGGCGGTTCGCCGCGCGTGTCGTTGCTGCTCCGACCCGGCTGGTTGCAGGAGACCGTGCGCGTGATCATCCGCCCGCTCGCCGTACGCTCCCGGGTTCGCCGCAGATAGCCGTGGGCCTCCAACTCCCGCAGCGCGGCGGCGATCCGGGTCGTGCCCTCCGGGAAGCGCCCGGCGAGACTCTTGATGTCGACGGCCGCACCGGTCGGCAGCGACTGGATGTGCGTGGCCAGCCCGATCGCGACGAGCGAGAGCTCGGCGTGCTGGGCGAGATGGTTGCCGACGACCGTGAAGCGGCTGGAGTGCCGGGTGTTGTCGTGGACCACGCCTCCACCGGAGGGTGGTTTTTCCGCGCGCGACGGGACGGGGCGTGCGGGCGCACGCTAGTGTTCTGGCTATCCATCGGGAAGGTACTGCTTCCTCGTTGGTCAGGCCCTCGCACTGGGATCGCTAGTCCCGGCGGGGGCCGACTTGTGTCTGGGGCATGTGCTGCCTGTGTGCGCTGAGCGTAGATCAACCAACCTGCCCTCCCGCCAGTCCCGTTGGCATATTTCACCCGAGGGAGTGATCACCCCGCAGCGGGCGGGAAAGGGTGGGTTTGGTGGGGGTCATTTCACCTGTCGTCCTTGGTAGTTGGGACCACCCGAACCACCGAAGCCCAAGCGGTTGAGCTTCGGTGGGAAGGGCGACTGCCCGGAGCTTGTCCACTGTTGTCCGGACTGGCGCGGCGGTGTCGGCGGGTCGAGGGTTCGCGGTGCACAGCGACGGAGGTGGGAAGCGCCGGCACGGCCTCTGACGACGTCGCTCAGCGCGGGCGTGCCAATGACGGTCGACCTCCGGGAGGGCCTTCGCGTGATCCAAGGGACCTTGGCCGCAGGCTGAACCTCCCCATTCGCAACGCTCCGCAGTGCCTCAAGGGCAGAGGGGAGGTCGCGGGGTGCCGAGTCGTTCGAGACTGCGACACGACCCGGCCAGATTGACGTGCTCGTCAATGGTGGTGGGCGCAATAGGCGGAGATGTGGCTGACGTAAGCCGCGTCCGCTACCGCGCGCAATCGGACCACGTCCGCGTGGATTTCCAGCGTCACCCCGTCGGCGCCATCGAGGGTGATGTCGACAACCGGATCGGTTGCGAAGCCGTCCAGCAATACATCTCGCAGCCCTCCCATAACGAACGTCACCTGCACGGTGTTGTATCCCTGCGCAGCCCATTTGGCCGGCGGATTTTCCGGATACGCGCTGAGATCGAACCGCAAGCTCAAAGACGGTCCTTCGCGGCTGATCTCTACGGCGTGCAGCCGGACCGAGGTGAGCGTAGGAGGGTGCCCCTTGTAGATGTGGTCGAGGCCGCCCGCATCCGCGAGCAGAGAAATCCAGGTCATCGCAGTCACCTGTCAGTACTCGTAGTGGAGCGCTGTGCCCGGCACATGCCCGTTGCGCGGGTCCTCAAAGGGTCGCACGTTGAGGTGTGGACCTTGATCCCCCACCCCGCCTTCGTCGTAGTAGTGGCCGAAGGAGTGGTCCTGGATGATGACGCGACTGCCGTCCTCCCGCTTGAAGAGGTACTCGCGTGTGATCACCGGACGGTGATCGTCCGTCATGATCTGCTGGCCGTTGCGCGTGGTCATGGGGACCTTGCGTATCTCGTATGGCTGCTGGGACATAGGCAGCCCCAGGTCTCGTTTGGCCTCCCTGAATGCGGCGCTCCGGCTTGGCAGACGTTTGTGAGTCGGCTGCTCGCACGGCGTCAGCCCCAGCGGGTCGCTCCACGTGTGCGGGTTGTGGACGTACGTCGCCGGGTTCGGGGCCGGGGCGAGGCCCAGGGGGTCCTGGGAGAGGTAGCGGCCCGGTTCGGGGTCGTAGTAGCGGAAGTAGTTGTAGTGGAGGCCTGATTCCGGGTCGTAGTACTGGCCGGGGAAGCGGAGGGGGGTGTAGGCCGTCGCGTCGCGGGTCCAGGTGGTGGTGCCCCAGAGCGTGGTGCGGGCGCGCCAGGCGAGGGCGCCGGACTCGTCGACGAGTTCCGTCGGGGTGCCGATCAGGTCCGTGATGATGGCGAAGAAGCGGGTCTCGTCGGTGTCGCGGCGGTGTTCCGTCTGGGCGAGGGGGCGCAGGCCCGCGTGGTCCCAGGTCAGGGTGAGGGTATCGGTGGACTGCTCGCAGAGGGTGGTGCCGTCCCAGGTGAAGTGGACGGTCTCCGTGGGGGAGTGTTTGGCGACGCGGCGGCCCAGAGGGTCGTAGACGTAGCGCCATTCCGTGCCGTCGGGGGTGGTGACGGAGGTCAGCCGGTCTTCCGCGTCCCACGTGTAGCGCCAGGTGTCCGGCTTCCGGGAGAGGCGGGTCTTCTGGCGAAGGACGACGCGGCCCTGCGCGTCGTGTTCGTAGCGGACCGTGCCCGCGTGGGTGATGCGGGTGCCCGAGTAGGCGCGCGGGCCCGCCGCCTCGGTGCCCGGGCCGGGCCAGGACGCGTCGGTCTGGTTGCCGGCCTCGTCGTAGGCGTACCGCTCGGTCCACCGGTCGGCAGACACCCGCGTCACGCGGCCCGCCGCGTCGAGGTCGAAGCGGCGCGGGCCGGCCAGCTGGTCGTCGATGCCGACGAGGCCGCCGTCGGGGCGGTAGTGGTACGCCCGGTGCTGGAGGCGGCCGCCCCGGCCCCTCACCTCGTGCGACGTCAGCCTCCCCACCCCGTCGAAGGTGGTGGTGAGGTGCGCGAAGTCGCCTACGGTCCGGGACACTTCGCGGCCCAGCTCGTCGTGCGTGAACGTCAACGACCGACCCGACGTCGTCAGGTCCGACCGCCTGCCCGTAGCGTCGTACGACCACGCGCTGACCGCACCGCCCGGCGTCCTCCGGCCGGTCCGCCGCCCCGCCGCGTCGTAAGTGAAGGAGATCGTGCGGCCGTTGACCGTCTCCGAGATCAGGCGCCCGTGCCGGTTCCGCAGGCGCGTCAGCGTGACATCCGGGCCCGCCGCCAACGCCAGCTCGTCGAAGATGTCGTACTCGTACGTCGTGACCGCGCCGTCCGTGTCCTTACGGACGACCTGGCCGAGAGCGTTCCGGTCGAAGGTGACCGTCTGGCCGAGCGCGTTCGTACGGGAGGCCAGCCGGCCCGCCGGATCGTACGCGTAAGACAGCGTCCGCCCGTCGAAGTCCGTCTCCGCGACCGTGCGGCCCGCTTCGTCGTATGCGTAACTCCAGGACAAGCCCTGTGGGTTGCTGACCTGCGTCAGCTGGAGCGCCGCGTCGTGGGTGAAGGTGTGGCGCGTGCCGTCCGGGTCGGTGCGGGAGGCGAGGACGTCGAAATCGCCGTAGGTGAAGGTGGTGGTCCCGCCGACGGCGTCCGTGTGGGTCAGGCAGTTGCCCTCGCCGTCGTACGTCCAGCATTCGGCGGACCCGTCCGGGGCGACCCGGCGGGCCAGACGGCCCTCGGGCGTCCATTCCAGCCTCGTCCGCGCGCCCGTCGCGTCCGTGATGCCGACCGTACGGCCGAAGACGTCGCGCTCGTACGTCGTCGTCGCACCCAGCGGGTCCGTGACCGAGACCGGAAGGCCCGTCGCGTCCGTACGGAACCGGGTGACGGCGCCCAGCGGGTCCGTCACGGCCACCAGCCGGCCACGGTCGTCGTACGTGAACTCGGTCCGCGCGCCCGAAGGGTCCGTCACCGAGGTGCGGTTGCCGCGTTCGTCGTACGTCTGCCGGATCCTGGTCCCGTCCGCGCGCGTTACCTTCACCGGCAGGCCGAGCCCGTCGTACTCCGCCGACATGGTCCGGCCGTCGGGGCGGGTCACGGAGGCGAGCCGTCCCTCCTCGTCGTACGCGAAGAGGGTGGTGTGCCCGAGCGGGTCGGTACGGGACAGGACCCGGCCCCGGCCGTCGTGCGTGAACCGGGTGACCGCCCCGTCCGGGCCGGTCTCCGCCGTGATCCGGGCCCGCTCGTCCACCTCGAAGCGGGTCGAACGGCCGAGGGCGTCCGTGTACGTGGTCTCGCCGTTGCCGGATTCACCGATGTTCCACGTGAAACGTCCGGCCATCACGCCGTCCCGGCCCGACTGCCAGACGCAGCGGTCGCGCTCGTCGTACTCGTAGTCGTAGCGATAGCCGTTGGTGTCGGTCCACGACGTCATCCGGCCGTGCTCGTCGTAGCCGAAGAGCGTGGGCAGGCCGGTGGAGTCCGCGACGGAGGTCAGATGGCCGTCCGCGTCGTAGCCGTAGCGCCGGACCTCCTGGTCGCCCAGGTGCAGCGCGGTCACACGTGGTCCGTCGGTGGTCAGGCGGAGCCGGTAGCCGCCGTGGTGGACGACCTCCGTGGGCGCGCCCTCCGCGTCGTACCCGAAGCTGATCCAGTTGCCGTTGCGGTCGTCGAGCTGGACCAGCGTCGCTTCGTCCCCCTCGCCGACAACAGCGAAATGGCGGACGACGCCGGTCTCCGGGGCCGTGACGGTGTACGTGTCGCCCGACGCGTCCCGGTCAAGGGTCCAGCGGCGCGTGCCGTGCGTCGGCAGCACCGGCACCCCCGGCGCCGGGTGCGGGAAGGCGAGGATGCTGCCGTCCTCGCAGAGCAGGACGACGCCCTCCGCGTCGATCTCCAGGCGCTGGTCGAGCGTGCTCGCCCAGGTGGGGCCGAACCAGCGGCCCGTGCGGCGGGAGGATTCGTAGTGCCGGGTGAACAGCAGGGGCAGAGCTCCCGGGAGTGCGAGATCCGTCTGGGGCAGGACCACCCGGCCGGTGGCCATGTCGACCGGGTCGCCTTCGCACTTCAGATCCTTGCGCGGCTGGCCGGCGGCTTCCGGGTTTTTCGCGTGCTCCGCCGACGCCGTGCCCTTCCCGCCCGGCTTCAGCTCCTCCAGCCGTTCCGCCTGCTTCAGGCGGCTCAGCGACTTCAGCCCGCCCAGGCCCTTCGTCCCGATCAGCTCCGGCAGCAGTCGGCCGAAGAACTCGCTCGGGTCGCTCTTCAACGCCTCCCACGAGTTCTTCAGCGCCCGGTCCGGGTGCGCCGCCGTCGACGCGATCCCGGCCAGCGTCATGCTGACGTTCTCGTAGTAGGCGGCCGGGTGCGTGATGTTGTACGAGTCCAGGGGGTTGACCGACCGGACGAAGTTGGCGAGGCCGACGACGCCCTTCACCGCGCCGCCCGTGACGTGCAGCAGCTCCGTGCCCTGGCCCACGGCGTAGTCCATGGCGTCGATGCGGAGCCGGTCCGCGGCCGACGGCTCGGCCGGGGCGTGGGCGAGGGCGGCGGAGATCGCGCCCTTCGCCCGTTCGGCGGCCTCGTCGCGCTGGCGGCGGGCATCCGCGAGGATCTCGCGGGCGCGGGCGCGCTGGGCCTCGCCGGGGTCGGTGAACTCGCCGGGCTTCGGCAACGGGTTCTCGCCGGTACGGGCCGCGTTGTAGGCGTCGACCTTCTTGTTGTACGCGTCGACGGCCGCCCTGGAGGTGGCCTCGCCCTGCTGGTGGAGCTCGATCGCCTCGCGCGCCTTGCCCTGCGCCCAGGTCACCGTGTGCGCGTACGTCTCCAGGGCGCCGGCCGCGGCGCCGAAGGCGTCCGCCGCGCGCAGCCAGTCCGGCGGCAGCGCCCGGAACTTCTCCTGGAAGGCCCGCGCGGCCTCGCCCTTCCAGCGGTCGGTCGCCTCCAGGCCCTTGAGGCCGTTGCCAACGCTGTCGAAGGCGGACTGGAAGTCGCGGAGGTTGGTCACCGCGGCCGTGATGTCGCCGGTCTTGCCGTGGACGAGCTCGTCCGGCTCGTCGGTCTGGCCGAGCTGTGCCTCGCCGACCTCCGCGCCGAGCCACGACGCCGCCCCGTCACCCCAGTCCTCGACCTTGTCCGCCCAGCCGTCGGCGCCCACCTGCTCCAGGCCCCAGCCGACCGCGTCGGTCGCCTTGTCGACGCCCTCGCCGACCTTCCGCTTGCCCCAGTCGATGCCGTCGCCGACGATGTCGGCGCCCTTGTCGAACAGCTCCCCCCAGCCGGCCACGGCTCAGCGATCCCCCCAGTTCGGTTCCTGCGCCCGGCGGACCGCTTCTTCCGTGGGCTCCAGCTGCTCACGCATCCGCGCGTCCACCCGCTCGCGTGCCCCGGGGTCCATCAGTCCCGCGTTCCGCGCGGAGTCCATGACCCCGTCCCCGACGTCGTACGTGGTGTCCCGCCAGGTCTGCTCGACCCGGCCCTGGGCGTCGCGGAACGACTCCGGGCTCCAGTCGGCCCCGTCGTACGGCGACTGGTCGCGGATCTCGGCCCAGCTCTTCTCCTTGACCTCGTCCTCGGAGAGGTGCGGGTTGCCGTTGACCGCGTTCGTGACGATCTTGAACGTGCCCTTGATGTACTCCTCCTGCTCGGCGAACGCCCCGGCGGTCAGCCCAAGCGACGCCGCGAAGACGTTCGCCTTCTGCATGAGGTCCCGCACGCCCCAGCCCCACCGGTCGCAGAACGTCTCGAACTGCTCGGCAAGGCCCTGGTGCCCCAGCTGAACGCCGGTCAGCGCGAGCCGCTCGAAACCGCGGCCGGTGATCGCCTGCTGCCCGACCGACAGGTCCTTCAGCTCGCCGTGCGCCTTGTCGATGCCCTGGGCGATCAGCTTCAGCGCCTCGCCGGACGCCTTCAGATCCGGATCCGTCATCGGGCCACCGCCGCCTCCGGCACGACACCCTCGACCGGCGGGAACAGCATCCCGTCCTCGCTCCCCGCGTCCAGAGCCACGCCTGCCGGGACGCCCGCCTCCGCCAGCCTCGGCACGAGGACGTCGAGCAACCGGGCGCCGAGGATCGTCCGGTACTCCCACTCGCGGGCCGCGTCCTGCTGTGCGTACGCGAAGCGGGCCAGCGCCGACTCGTTCGAGAACGCGCAGATCCAGCGCACCCCGCCCTGCTCGGCCGTCCACGGGCTCCCGTACGGATCGATGGGAACCAGCACCGCCGTACGCCGGAATTCACCGAGCAGCGCCGCGAACTCGCTCCGTGTCACGAACCCTCCCCTTCGCACGCCTGCGCGATCTTCACACGCCGTACTTCCCGACTGCAATCGCCTTGGCTGAAACTGTTCGACGGGTACGTCAGTTCAGCGGGCGCCGGGTCTCCTCGCGGACCTTGAGGGCGGTCCGGGCGGCAGCCGTCAGGTCGATCGAGTCGGGGTCCAGGCCGGCCGTGCGGCTGGTCGTCTCGACGACGGAGGCGTTGGTGTTGTCGTCCGCCCAGGCGCACATGGGGTAGGTCGCGCGGCCGCCGCCGGACTGCTCGGTGGAGAGGACCTGGCAGGTCACGGTGGTGTCCGCGCCCGGCGGAGTGACGTCCTTCGGGGGGACTCGGACCGTGGTGCCGGCCGCCTCGTGGGCGCCCTTGAGCATCTTCTCCCTGGCCAGGTCCGGGTCCTTGATGCGGCCGTACAGCCCGGAGACGATCAGGACGCCGGCGCCGTTCTCGCCGGCGGTCGTGTACTGGCCCAGCACGCCCTTCGGATCCTCGATGACGGCCTCGCTCGCGCCCGCGAGCTCGGCGGTGGTCTGCTCGGAGCGGTCGTCGGTGAGGGTGTACCGGCCGTCGAGCAGGGTCTTCGGCAGGACGAGCCGATGCGTCGCGGCCGGGGCGGCGGAGCCGGACCGCGAGCCGGAGCCCGCGGTGTCGCGGAGCCCGCCGTTGCCGATCCAGGAGAGCAGCCCGACTCCGACGATGGACGCGGCGACGATCCCCAGGGTCAGACCGGTCCGGTGCTTCTTCTGCGGGGGCGGATAGGGGTACGCGTACGGGTACGGGGCCTGGTGCGGGTACGGGTTCGGGGCCTGGTTGGGGTGCGGATTCGGATTCGGATTCGGGTACGGCGGATGCGCGGGGGCGGGGCCGGGGCCGTACGCGGGGTGCGGAGGGGGCTGCGGGCCCGGGGGCGGCTGCGGAATCGACATGGGGCGCACCGTAGGGCGGGCGTGAGGCGGAGCGGCGGGGTTCGGCCACCCGGGGCCGGCGGCCTCCGGCACGGCGAAGGCCGCCGTCCCTGCGTGGGGCGGCAGCCTTCGTACGAATACGCGCTGCGGCGTCAGTCCTTCTTCGGGTCCTCCAGGCGCGGGAAGAGGACCGCGCCCTTCGTCACCGTCGCGCCGGCCGGGAGCTTGCCCCACGTGGCCGCGTCCTGGACCGGCTGGGCGGCGAGGGCGCCCAGGGACGCCTCGGCGCCGAGGGAGTCCCAGAGCTTCTGGGAGGTCTCGGGCATGATCGGGTTGAGCAGGACGGCGACGGCGCGGAGGGACTCCGCGGCCGTGTAGAGGATCGTCGCCAGGCGGGCGCGGCCCTCCTCGGACTCGTCCTTCGCGACCTTCCAGGGCTCCTGCTCGGTGATGTAGCCGTTGACCTGCTTCACGAAGTCGAAGATCGCCAGGATGCCGCCCTGGAAGTCCAGCTCCTCGCCGATCTTCTCGTCCGCGACGGCCACGGCCTTCGCCAGGCCCTCCTGGATCGCCTTCTCCGCGTCGCCGTCGGCCGTCGAGGCCGGCAGCTCGCCGCCGAAGTACTTGCCGACCATCGCCGCCACGCGCGAGGCGAGGTTGCCGTAGTCGTTGGCCAGCTCGGAGGTGTAGCGGGCGGAGAAGTCCTCCCACGAGAACGAGCCGTCGCTGCCGAACGCGATCGCGCGCAGGAAGTACCAGCGGTACGCGTCCACGCCGAAGTGCGAGGTCAGGTCCTGCGGCTTGATGCCGGTCAGGTTCGACTTCGACATCTTCTCGCCGCCGACCATCAGCCAGCCGTTGGCCGCCACCCGGCCCGGGACCGGCAGGCCCTGCGCCATCAGCATCGCCGGCCAGATCACCGCGTGGAAGCGCAGGATGTCCTTGCCGACCAGGTGGGTGTTGGCCGGGAAGGTCTCCTCGAACTTCGCCGGGTTCTCGTTGTAGCCGACCGCCGTCGCGTAGTTCAGGAGCGCGTCGACCCACACGTAGATGACGTGCTTGTCGTCCCACGGGATCGGGATGCCCCAGTCGAAGGTCGAGCGGGAGATCGACAGGTCCTGCAGGCCCTGCTTGACGAAGTTCACGACCTCGTTGCGAGCCGACTCGGGCTGGATGAAGCCCGGGTTCGCCTCGTAGAACTCGAGCAGCTTCGGGCCGTACTCGGACAGCTTGAAGAAGTAGTTCTCCTCCTTGAGGATCTCCACCGGCTTCTTGTGGATCGGGCACAGCTTCGTGCCGTCCTCGGCCTCGATGAGATCGCCCGGGAGCTTGTACTCCTCGCAGCCCACGCAGTACGGGCCCTCGTAGCCGCCCTTGTAGATCTCGCCCTTGTCGTACAGGTCCTGCACGAACTCCTGCACGCGGTCGGTGTGACGCTTCTGCGTGGTGCGGATGAAGTCGTCGTTCGCGATGTTCAGGTGCTCCCAGAGGGGCTTCCACGCCTCCTCGACGAGCTTGTCGCACCACTCCTGGGGCGTGACGTTGTTCGCCTCCGCGGTGCGCATGATCTTCTGACCGTGCTCGTCCGTGCCGGTGAGGTACCACACCTTCTCACCGCGCTGGCGGTGCCAGCGGGTGAGCACGTCGCCTGCGACGGTCGTGTAGGCGTGGCCCAGGTGAGGAGCGTCGTTGACGTAGTAGATGGGGGTCGTGACGTAGAACGCCTTCGAGCCCTGCTTCTCGGATCCAGTGGCCGCCATGGTGCGAATTTTAACGGCCGGGGCGAGTCCCTCTCACACGGATAAACCCGGGGCGGGGCCGAGGGGCGCTCCCCTCGGCCCCGCCCCGGGTCCGGATGATCAGTGCTGGTCAGCGTTGCTGAGGCTGATCAGGGTGGTCAGCGCCGCTCAGAGAGACCAGTCGGCGAGCACGGCGCCGTAGAACGCGGCGTGCGGGGTCTCGACCGGCGTCGGGCCGGCGAAGTGCACAGCCGTACGGGGGGTGGCGAGCTTACGGAGGTAGTCGAACGCCTTCGTCTCCTCCTCGCCCCACACCGTGAACCGCCAGTGCGTCGCGTACGGCCGGTCCGCCGCCTCCGTCAGCGCCTGCGTCGCGGCCGTCTTCGACTCCGGCGCGCCGTCCGTCTGGAACACGACGAGCGCCGGGCGGCCCGGGTCCTCGCTCTTCTCGTGGAGGGCGAGGACCTCCTCGATCGCGCGGTCGTAGTTGGTGCGGCCCATCCGGGGCAGCGTCGCGTTGATCTCCTCGATGCGGGTGGGGGTGAGGTCCGCGGGGCGGAGGACGGCGGTGCCGTCGATCTCCGTCGAGAAGAACACGGTGGTGACGGCGGCGTCCTCGTCGAGGTGCGCGGCGAGCGCCACGGTCTGCTCGGCCAGGCGCTGGACCGACCCGTCCTTGAAGTACGCCCGCATCGACCCGGACCGGTCCACCACGAGGTAGACGGCGGCACGCGCCCCGCTCAGCCCCTGCTTCTTGAGAACCGCGCCGGCGGCCTTGTAGGCGTCGACGAGGTGGGGCGCGACGGCCTTGACGCGGGCGAGGGAGAGCGCGGGGGCGGGGGCGTCGGCCGGGGTCTCGGTTTCCGGCTGCGCCGGGGCGATGGGCTCGGCGTCCGGCTGGGCGGGGGCCTCGGCGATGGGCTGGGCCTCCGGCTGGGCGGGGGTGGCGGCCGGCTCGGCGGCTGCCGCGACGAGGGCTTCCGCCTGCGGCTGCGGCTCCGCGGGCTCCTCCGACGCGGGGGCGTCGGCGGCTGCCTCGACGTCGTCGGCGGCCGGCGGCTCCTCAGCGGGCGCGTCCTCGGACGCGGCGGTGTCCGCCGCGGTGACGGGCTCGGCCTCCGCCTCTGCCTCCGCCTCTGCCGTGGTCTCCGCGGCGTCGGGGGCCCCGGACGCCGTGGCCGCCTGCGACGCGGCGGGCTCCTCGGACACAGCGGCGTCCGCGGCGGTCTCGTCGCTCGATGCGGCGACGGGCTCGGCCTCCGGCTCCGCCGTGGCCTCGGCCGCGGCCGGCGTCTCGTCATCGGACTCGGCGGGGTCCACGGCGGCCTGGACGGCTGCCTCGGCCGCTGCCTCCGGGGCGTCCGCCGTCGGCTCGGCAACGGGGGCCTCCCCGTCAGCGGCGGCGGCCGGGTCGGCGGCAGTCTCGGCGACGGCTTCCGTCTCCGCCACGTCCGCAGTCGCCGCCTCGTCCGCGTCCGACTCGACGACCGTCGGCTCCGCGCTCGCCTCGGCGTCGGCGCCGGCGGCGGCCTCGGCCTCGTCCGTGGCCTCGGCCGTCGGCGCTGCCTCCGCCTCGACAGCCGCGTCCGACTCGGCGACGTCCGCAGTCGGCTGCGTACCAGCCGGCTCCGGCTCCGGCTCCGTGTCGGTTTCCGTCACCGACGCCTCTGCCTCGGCGTCGGCCTCGGCCACGACGGTGGCCTCGGCTTCCTCCGGCTCCGCCTTGGCGTCGGACGCCGTCTCAGCCACACCCTCAGCTTCAGCTTCAGTCGTGACGGTCGCCTCCGCCTCAGCCGTGACCGTGGTCTCCGCCGGCTCCGTCGCCTCGGCCACTTCCGCCTCAGCCGACTCCGGCCCCGCCTCCGACTCCGCCCGCCGTGCCTGCGGGATCTGCGGGTTGTCGAACGCCGCCGCCACCAGGTCCTCGGCCGCGCGCTCGGCCGCCGACTGGGACGGCAGCGCCGGCTCCGCGGCCGCGGTCGTGGTCCCAGCCGCAGCCGCAGCCGCCACCTCCACGGGCTCCGCCTCCGCCTCCGCCTCCGGCGTCGCCGGCGCGGTGCCCTGGGCCGGAACCGAGGCGGTTGCGGTCGGGGGTTCGAGGGTGGTCGCGGTCGTCGTGCGGTCGCGGCCGAAAACCTTGCGCAGCAAGCTCCGGATACCCATGGGCGAACCCCTTCGCATGAGTTGGGTTGGGTTGGGTGCGGTATGTGTCCTTCATCCCTGGCCAGGGCGGACACGTAAGGTTAGCGGCCGCCCTCTCCGGCCCCTACGACCCGGGCGGCCCCAGTCGCCCAGTGTTCATCAGCCCGCCCCCGGGCCAACTCCCTGGCCGGTTCCGGGCCCCACCCCCAGGCCCTCCCGGAAGCGTACGAACTGCTCGGCCGGCTCCCCCGTATACACCCACGGCACCCACGCCGCCCGGGCCCCGAGCAGGCCGAGCAGTTCCCGGGCGATCTCCACCTGGCCCGCGTAACAGGCCGCGTGTGCCAGGTAGTTGAGTTCGGCGACCTCCTCCGGGGCGACCGGCGCACCGGGGCCGCGGCCGCCGATCCAGCGGGCGTGGGTCCTGCGCAGCTCGGTGACCGCCAGCTCGTGCTTCCAGTGCTGGTCGAAGCCGCGGACGGGACCGCGGCCGAGGGCGCCGTCGACGATGTAGCGGTACTCCTCGACGCGGGCGATCTGGACGAGGACGGGGAGCGGGGAGCCGGGCGGGGCGACGCCGGCGGCGTCGCGGGCGAAGTCGTACATGGCGCCGTGGGTGCCGTGCCAGCGGGCCGACCAGTAGCGCAGCACCTGGGTGTGGCCCTCGAGGTTGTACGGGTCGCGGCGGCGCAGTTCGTCGAACCAGCGGCGCAGTTCGCGGCGCGGCACCCCGCCCTCGTACAGCCGGGCGACGGAGAGCAGCGACACCCAGGGCATGGGGTCGGGCGGCGCGGCCTCGGCGGCCGCGAGGCAGGTGTCGACGGCGGCGTCGATGCGGCCGCGGTCGACGGTGGCGCCGCGGCCCGCGGCGATGGCGGTGTCGAAGACGCGGACGACCTCGGTGGCGGCGCGCAGTACGGCGGCGTCCGGGTTGCCCGCCTCGGCGGCCCGCCAGGTCTCGACGGTGGAGCTGCCGGCGGCGGCGTGGGAGAGCAGGCGGAGCCGGTGGGTGCGGCGCGCCCAGTCGTCGCCGGTGGCGGCCAGCAGGTCGCGCACGCCCTGCCAGCGCCCGATGACCATGTCGTGCCGGGCCTCGGTGAGCGCCCGGTCGCCGAAGTCCGGGTCGAAGTCCGGTACGAACCCCCGGCCCTGCCGGGCCGAGCGGCGGCGCAGAGCGGCCATCCCGGTACCCCCTCTCGAACGAAGACCGACGGACGGAGAGACAGACAGACAGACAGATAGATAGATAGACGGACGGATGGATGGAGAGAACAACAGGCCGGCGGACAGGTCTACGGGCCGATCGTCGGCCTGTCCGTCAGAAGTCGGTGGCGAGTGACTCGTCCGCGCGGCGGGCGCGCGGCGAGTGCGGAGACGTGAACGCCTCGGCGGCGGCGAGCGCGGCGCCCGCGTCGAGCCGGGCCGGACGGTAGAAGGCGCTGCCCTTCCGCCGGTACACGAGCAGCGGTACGACTCCGGCGACCAGCCCGCCCAGTCCGATGACGAGCGCGCTCACGGAGAGTTCGCTCAGCGACTCGACGAACGCCCACATCATGAACGCGGAGCCGAGCAGCGGCCACAGCCCGCCCAGGACGAAGTCCTTCACGGACGCGAGCAGCAGCTTCTTGTACGCGAGGACGGCGGCGATGCCGGCGAGCGCGTAGTAGAACGCGATCTGGAGGCCGATCGCCTTCACCGCGTCGCCGAGCACCTCCTGCACCGAGTCGGCGGCGGCCGAGGCGGCGAAGAGGACGAGCGCGGCGGCGCCGACGGTGAGCACGGCGACCCACGGCGTGTTCCAGCGGCGGTGTACGAGGCCGAGCGCGGACGGCAGGGTGCGGTCGCGGCCCATCGCGAAGAGCGTGCGGGTGACCTGGATGAGGGTGGTCTCCAGGGTGGCGACGGTCGACAGGAGCACGGCGAGGATCAGCATCTTGCCGCCGACACCGGGCCAGATCTCCTCGCCGAGGACGGCGAGCACGTTCGCGCCGCCCTTCTCGATCTGCTCGGAGGTCAGCAGCACGTTGACGGCGACGGTGAACGCCACGAAGAGGACGAAGACCGTGCCCACGCCGACCAGCGCGGAGAGCCCCGCCGTGCGGCGGCTGTCCCGCGTCTCCTCGCTGAGGTTGCTGGTGACGTCCCAGCCCCAGTAGTAGAACGCGGCGATCAGCGCACCCGACGCGAAGCCGGAGGCGCCGCCGAAGTGGCCGAGGCCGAACCACGACCAGTCGAAGGCGGTGGCGTGCCCGTGGTGGGCCAGCGCGCCGAGGATGAAGACGATCAGGATCGCCGTCTCGACGCCGGAGAGCACCAGCTGCGCCCGTACGGTCAGCCGCGCGCCGCCGAGGACGACGAGCAGCATCATCAGGAACCAGCCGGCGCCGACGGCGGTCGAGAGCGCCGTGTTGTCGGCGTGCCGCGGCGCGAGGAGGGAGAGCGTGAGGGTGCCGGCCGGCAGCGAGCCCGCGACCATGAAGACGGTCGCGGCGAACACCAGCGCCCAGCCGGACAGGAAGCCGAGGCACGGGTGGAGGGTGCGGCCCACCCAGGAGTACGCGGCGCCCGCGTTGACGTCGAGCCTGCCGAGGCGCGCGTACGCGAGGACGATCCCGAGCATCGGTATCGCGCAGTAGAGCAGCGAGGCGGGTCCGGCGAGGCCGACCGCGCCGAAGAGCACGGCGGTCGTCGCGGCGAGCGAGTACGCGGGGGCGCTGCCGGCCACGGCCATCGTGATGGTGTCGAACGTGCCGAGGGCGTTGGGCTGGAGACCTCTGCCGGGGCCTCTGCCGGGACCTTTGCCGGTGCCTCTGCTGGTGTCTCTGCCGGTGTCTCTGCCGGGACCTTTGCCGGTGCCTTTGCCGGACGGTGTGCGCATGCGGTGAGTCCTCGGGGCGCGTGGGGGGAGGGGGGAGAGAGGGGGGAGGGGGGAACGCAGGGTGAAGTGACCGTGCCACGGGGACGTTTGGGGGGAGGCTTGTGGCTGGAAAGGGTCGTGGATCACGGTGAATTCGAGCGCATCGTAGTCGTACCTGTGAGTTTCGGTAACGGCAGTGGGAGGGTTCGGTTCCGCAACCGCCGGTAACCGCTTCCGTACGCCCCTTTGGTCGCGTTTATTTACCGGGCGGGCCTATTCGCGCGCGCCCGGGGTCGCGATGGCGCGAGCCGCCCGTACCTCCTGGCGCAGCGGTTCGAGCGCCCCGTCCTCGTCTCCGCCGAGGTCCGCCCGTACCTCCTCCAGGACATCGCTGGACCGCAGTCCGTCCGCCAGCTCCCGCAACTGCCGTTCCACGGCGGCGACCTCGGCCGGGTCGGGCGCGGGCGCGCCGTGGTCGACACGGATCCGGGCGGCGGTCGTCGCGTCCACGATCCGCTCCACGGCGATGGCCAGCGGCCACCAGGCGGCGGCCAGGTCACCGGCCGGCGGCGGCTCGGTCAGCGCGCGCTGGAACTCCGAGCGCACGGCCGACATGTCCCGGTACAGCTTGCGGCGGGCCCGGTGCCGGGCCGCGGTGTCGCCCTGGTCCCTGGCCCTGTTCCTTTCCGCGTCCCTGGCCCTGTTCCTGTCCGTGGCCGTGGCCCCGTCCGCCTCCCTGTCCCCGTCCCTGTCCCCGTCCCTGTCCGCGTCCATGAACGCCAGGCGCACGTACGAGGCCGTGTCCTCGACCGCGTCCGCGAGCCGGTCGGCGACCCGGGTGTGCCAGGACTCCGGCCACAGCAGATAGCCGGCGACGAGCGCGATGCCGCAGCCGATGAGCGAGTCGTAGAGGCGGGGCAGGACGAGGTGGAAGCCCTGGCGGTTGAGGAGGTCGGAGAGGAGCAGGATGACCGGGGTGATGGCCGCCGTCTGGAAGGCGTACCCCTTCGCCGAGAACGCCGGGATCAGCGCCGCGAGCACCATCATCACCGGCACGTCCCACCACCCGCGCGGCACCGCCGCGAGCACCGGCGCGGCGATCAGCAGCCCGCCGGCCGTGCCGAGCGCGCGCAGCACCGCCCGCGAGAACACCGAGCCGAAGTCGGGCTTCATGACGAAGGTGACGGTGAGCGCGACCCAGTACGAGCGGGGTACGGCGATCAGCGAGACGAGCGCCTGCGCGAGCCCGATGCACAGGGCGAGCCGCAGGCCGTAGCGCCACGACGCCCCGGACAGCAGCACCCCGCGCGCGGCGCGCCGCACCCGTACCCGCAGTGCGGCGGGGCGGCCGAGCCGGTCGTCCACGTTGTACGGGCGCGGCTCGGCCTGGTGCACGACGGTGGCGGCGTGCCGTACGGCGGCGTCCACGGCCTTCTCGGAGGGGCGGCGGGCCTCGGGCAGGTCCAGGGGCGGCGCGTGCTTGCGCGGTTTCGCGGCCTCGACGGCGTCGGCCAGCGCCCGTACCGCCGCCGGGATCGCCGGCGCCAGCGGGCGGTGGAAGCGGCGGGCCGCGAAGTGGGCGGCGGGCGCGGCCTCCAGGATCGGGATGACGGCGTTGAGCTGGGAGAGCAGCCGTACGAGAGTGGGCGCGCGGCCGTGCTGGCGGGCGCGGCGGGCGAGCACGAGGTCGTACGACTGGTTCAGCGAGGCCGTCACCGCCTGCCGCTTCTCGTCGTACGTCTCGCTGCCGGCCGCCTCCAGGAGCTCGGCGATCGCCCGGTACGTGCCGGCCACCGCCGCCCGCTCCGGCTGCCCGCCGCGGAACGGCCAGCCGAGGAGCGTGAGCACGAGGACGACGACACCGCCGAGGGCGAGCAGCAGCGGCGCCTTCCACCAGGGCTCGGGGAGGGGCAGGCCGGCGCCGACGACCGCGTTGAGGAGCAGGAGGAGACCGGACACGGAGGCGACCGCGCCGATCGACGAGATCATCCCGGACACGAGGGCGACGAGCGTGAGCGCGGCGACCGCGGCCCAGCCCTCGCCATGCACGAGGGTGCCGAGGGTGACGCCGAGCGCGCCGAACAGCTGCGGTACGGCGATGTTGAAGACCCGCATGCGGTAGGCGTCGGCCGTGTCGCCGATGACGCCGGACAGGGCGCCCATCGACACGAGCGCGCCGTAGGCGGTGTGCCCAGTGGCCATCCCGACGGCGAGCGGCGCGGCGAGCGCGACGGCGGCGCGGAGGACGGCGGCCCACGGCACGGGGGTGGGCTGCGGGCGGAGGCCGGCGGTGAGCCAGGCGGGTGGCGCGAGCCGTGCGGTCGTTGCGGTCCGGGCGGTCCGGTTGGCCCGTGCGGTTCGGCCGGTCCGTGCGGTTCGGCCGGTCCGTGCGGTCCGGTTGGCCCGTGCGGTCCGGGCGGTTTTCCCCATGTGCCCAACTTACGAGCCCGGCCGAGCGGGATCAGCTGCGGTAGCCCTCCACCTCGCTCGGCGGGCGGACGGCCGCAGTGTCCGGGTCCTCGCCGAACTCGGCCTTGGCGCGGCGCTGGCGCAGCAGGTCCCAGCACTGGTCGAGCCGGACCTCCAGCTCGGCGAGGCGGGACCGCTCCTCGTCGAGGAGGCCGCCCGTGCGCTGCCGCAGGGCGCGCTCCTCCTCGACGAGGGCGCCGATGTTCTGGAGGATCTCGTCGTTGTCCATGCCCTCCAGCGTGGCCGATGGACGCCCGGCGCGCAGTTCGGGAAATCCGTACGGTCGGACGGCCCGTACGGCGCGGGCGGCCCGTACGGCTCGTACGGCGCGGGCGGCTCGTACGGCTCGTACGGCGCGGGCGGCTCGTACGGCTCGTACGGCGCGGGCGGCTCGTACGGCCCGTACGGTGCGGACAGCGCGAACGGTTCCGACGGCTCAGTGCCGGACGGCCTGGACGATCTCCGCCTTGGTGGCGCCGGACAGCGAGCGATTGCTCCGGGCCGTACCGGTCTTGGCCGCCTTGGCGCCGACGTCGTCGATGTTCATGACGACCGCGTCGAGCAGATTGCCGTCCTTGTCGCGGAAGTTGACCCAGATCGTGTAGTCGGCGGTCGAGTCCTTCGGGTTGGTCGCGGTGATCGTGGCGACGGTCCGGTCGCCGTCCGTGGACGTCGGCCCGGCCTTGACGTCGCCCTTCGCGTCGACCCCGTTCTTGATCTGGTTCATCTTCTCCTGCGCGGCGGCGGTGGCGGAGGCGACGATGTTCCCCGCCTTCTCCTTCGTCTGCTCGCAACCGGTGAGGGCGAGGAGACCGAGGACGGCGAGCAGCGCCGCCGCGACCGCCTTGGCCGCCGTGACCGCCGTGACCGCCGCGGCCGTGGTGGCTGCAGTGGGTGTCGTGGCCGCAGTGGGCGCGCGCCTCATACGCCGCCACCTCGCGTCGTCGCCTCTTCGCCGGCGTTTCCGTCTTCGTCATCTGGGCGCTGGCGGCGGACGAGTCGTACGGCGTGCGATGCGGTGTTCTGGTTCATGGGCTCATCGTGGGAGCGATGTGTCCGGTCGCGGACCTTCTGCTGGCCCGTACGGGTGAGGCCCTGTCCGCCCCGCCCTCCTGGCTGATCCACTTGCGGGGCGCGCGGCCCGGGTGTGCCCTGGAGGGTGCAGGACGCCCGGCGCCGGGCGCGCAGCCGGGCGCGGGGCGCAGGCGCGGGAAAGGAGTCTCCGCCATGGCCGCACACGCAGCGGTACGACCCGCCCGGAGGCAGCCCCGGAGGCAGCAGCTGAGCACGCACGGCTGGGGTCTGCCCGTCCTCCTCGGCATCGCGTACGGGTTCTACGCCCCCACCAACGCCCGGCGCGGCGGCGAGCCGAGCTGGGGCCAGTTCTGGCTCGGCCTCATCAGCGGCGTCGTCCTCGCGGTCGCCGTCTACGCGCTCCGCCGCTACGGCCGGGTGCTCCGGCGCGAATTCCGCGCGGCAGCCTGGGGAGCCCTCGCGGGCTGCGCGATCGGCTTCCTCTTCAGCCTCTCCGACCACAGCGTCTTCTCGTCGTCCATGCTCGGTCTGATCGTGGCCGGCTGTACCTTCCTCGCCGCGTTCTACCTCTTCTACACGCACGAGGACGCGAGGGGCCGCCCGGCGCCCTACTGAGCGCCCCTGCCCGTGCCCCAGCCCCAGCTCCTGCCTCTGTCCGTGCCTCAACCCCTGCCCGTGCCCGTGCCCGTGGCGGGGGCGGGGGCGGTCCGCCGCCGGTAGTACGCGACGGCCACCGCCGCGAGCAGCGGCGGCCAGGCGAGCAGGGGCAGATAGCAGCCGTAGAACAGCGCCGACTGGCCCGTGGTCATCGCCATGCCGTCGCCGAGGTCCGCGTACTCGGCGTACGCCGACCAGCCGCCCAGCGCGCACAGCCCCACCGCTCCGGCGAGCGCGGCGCCGGCGGCGGCCCGCGGGTTCACCCGCCGCCCGAGGAACACCTCGCCCCAGCTCCGTACGAGCCCGAGCGTGAGGAACGCGAGCAGCTCGGAGACGACCGTCAGTCCGACGATGTACGCGACCAGCCCGGGCCCCGGATCAGCGAACCGCGACCCGCTCTCGACGACCGGCAGCCCGAACGCCAGGGCGAGCCGCCACAGACCGGCGGGCAGCACGACGAACGGCACGGCATGGGCGGCGAGGGCGGCCCAACGGGGCACGGTGGGCAGGGCGTTCAGCTTCATCGGCATGCCGCAAGCCTCCCGCGCACCCGTCCCCGCGACGTCGCCCCAGAGGCCCGACCCTCTCCGCCGCGCGGC
>NZ_JBSGBF010000062.1:0-46423 GCF_053601115.1 Streptomyces sp. NPDC004788 | reverse complement strand
CGCCGATGCTCCGCATGGACTCCCTCCTCCGCCTTGCGATGCACGGCACCAGACGCCGCTCCCTGATCCGGCCTGATCGACAAGACACCCCCTAGGCTCGGGGCATGTCAGCGATCCGACTCCTCGTCCTCGGCGCGGTCAAGCAGCACGGCCGCGCCCATGGCTACCAGGTACGCAACGACCTGGAGTACTGGGGCGCGCACGAGTGGTCCCACGCCAAGCCCGGCTCGATCTACCACGCGCTCAAGCAGATGGCGAAGCAGGGACTGCTGCGCGCCTTCGAGAGCGCGCCGAGCACGGCCGGCGGGCCGCCGCGCGTCGAGTACGAGATCACGGACGCCGGCCGCGAGGAGTACCTGCGGCTGCTGCGCGTGGCCCTGTCCTCGTACGAGCAGGGTCTGGACGTGCGCGCGGCCGGCATCGGCTTCATGGTCGACCTGCCGCGTGCGGAGGTCGTGGAGCTGCTGCGGGCCCGGGTGCGTGCCCTGGACGAGTGGCAGGCGCGGGTCACCGGGTACTACACCCCGGAGGGCGGGCTCGACCAGCTCGGCCACATCGGCGAGCTCATGCGCCTCTGGGGGTTCTCGGCGGACGCGGGCCGGGCCTGGGCGACCGGGCTGATCTCACGCCTTGAGGCGGGGGCGTACGTGTTCGCGGGGGAGGGCGGCGAGCCGTTCGTCGGCGTCCTCGCGGACGGCCAGGAGAACCCGTACGCCTGACGCGTGCCCTCGTCAGTGGTGGAAGGAGGTCGCGGCCGCCTTGTCGCGGGTGAACGGGTGCGGCTGGCTCCGCAGTTCGGGCAGGAGCTGGGTCAGGTCCTCGACGAGGAGGCTCGCCAGGTCCTCGGAGAAGCCGTTGCGGCAGACCACGCGCAGCACCGACAGGTCCTCCCGGTTCTCCGGGAAGGTGTACGCGGGGACGAGCCAGCCGCGCTCGCGCAGCCGGCGCGAGACGTCGAACACGTCGAAGGCGGTGACGTCGGGGGCGGTGGTGAAGGCGAAGACGGGCAGCTGGTCGCCCCGGGTGAGGAGGCGGAAGTCGCCCATCGCCTCGATCTGTCCGGCCAGGCCGGTGGCGACGTCCCGGCTGGTCTGCTGGACCGTGCGGTAGCCCTCCCGGCCGAGCCGGAGGAACGTGTAGTACTGGGCGACGACCTGGGCGCCGGGGCGGGAGAAGTTGAGGGCGAAGGTGGGCATGTCGCCGCCCAGGTAGTTGACCCGGAAGACCAGCTCCTCGGGCAGTTCCTCGGGCGAGCGCCAGAGCGCCCAGCCGACGCCCGGGTAGACCAGGCCGTACTTGTGGCCGGAGGTGTTGATGGAGGAGACGCGGGGGAGCCGGAAGTCCCACGTCACGTCCTCGTCGAGGAACGGGGCGATCATGCCGCCGGAGGCGCCGTCGACGTGGACGGGGACGTCGAGGCCGGTGCGTTCCTGGAGGTCGTCGAGGGCGGCGCAGATGTCCGCGACGGGTTCGTAGGAGCCGTCGAACGTGGAGCCGAGGACGGCGACGACGCCGATGGTGTTCTCGTCGCAGAGCGCGGCGGCGGAGGCGGCGTCCATGTGGAAGCGGTCGCCGTCCATGGGGACGAGGCGGGGCTCGACCTCCCAGAAGTTGCAGAACTTCTCCCAGCAGACCTGGACGTTGACGCCCGTCACCAGGTTGGGGCGGGCGCCGGGGTAGCGGTCGGCGTTGCGCCTGGCCCAGCGGCGCTTGAGGGCCATGCCGGCGAGCATGCAGGCCTCGCTGGAGCCGGTGGTGGAGCAGCCGACGGCGGTCGCCGGGTCGGGTGCGTTCCACAGGTCGGCGAGCATGGCGACGCAGCGGCGTTCGAGCTCGGCGGTGCGCGGGTACTCGTCCTTGTCGATCATGTTCTTGTCACGGCACTCGGCCATCAGGACCCCGGCCTGCGGCTCCATCCAGGTGGTGACGAAGGTGGCCAGGTTGAGGCGCGAGTTGCCGTCGAGCATCAGCTCGTCGTGGACGATCTGGTAGGCGCTCATCGGCGGCAGCGGGCCGTCCGGCAGGCGGTGGCGCGGTGGGGCCTCGGTCATGCCGCCGACCGGGTTGGCGTCGCCGTAGAAGGGGTTGAAGGCGATACGGCGGCGGCGTTCGGTCTTCGGTTCCTCGGGACCCTTGTGCAGTGCCACGGGGGACTCCTTTCGGGCGGCGAAGGACTCGCCGGTCTCAGTGCAGGGCGTTGCCGTGCTGGTCGAGTTCGAACTCGGGGCGGCCGGTGACGACCAGCCAGGCGGGCAGGGAGGCGAGGACGAGCAGCGCGATCATCGGAGCCGAGGAGGCGAGCACCGAGGCGACGAAGAGGCTCACCCAGCCCTGGCGGGTGTGGGAGAGCAGGAGGCCGAGGACGGCCGAGGTGACGGCGACCGTGGGGTGGATCTCGGGGACGAGCGCCTGGGCGAGGAGTCCGAAGGCGGTTCCGATGAAGACGGCGGGGAAGACCCGGCCGCCGACGAAGCCGCACGAGGCGGCGACGAGCAGGGCCGCCGACTTCACCAGGGCCAGCTTGGCCAGTTCGCCCGAGTCGTAGGAGCCGATCGACTGGATGAGATCCCTGGTCTCCGTCAGCCCCTTGAAGAGGGTCAGCTGTCCGCCGAGCGCGCCGAGCAGGCCGAGCAGGAGACCGCCGAGCGGCAGCATCAGCATGGGGTGCCGCAGGCGCTGGAAGGCCCGGTGGACGTGCGGGAAGACGTAGCCGGACAGCAGCCCGAAGGCGGCGGCGAGGGTGGCGATGACGAGGGCGGCGAGGAGGTCCTCGTAGCCGGGGTCGTCCAGCGGGGGCAGCCCCATGTTGAAACTGGGGTGGTCGGCCAGCTGGGTGGTCATGGAGCCGGCCCCGGCGGCGACCAGCGCGGCGAACAGGCGGTCCCACAGCGCGCCGCCGCCCGGTTGGGGCGGTTGGGGCGGCTGTGCCGGCCGGGCGGCCAGCGCCTCGGAGAGGACGAGCGCCGCGGCCACCGGGGTGCCGAACAGGGCGCCGAAGGTGCCGGCGGTGGCCAGGGAGACCCAGAAGATGCCCGGCACGGCAGGCCGCAGCGTCTTGCCCGCCCAGAAGGTGAGGGCGATGGCGGCGGCGATGGTCGGGTACTCCGGGCCGAGGCTGACGCCGCCGGCGAGGCCGAGAGTGGCGGCGGCCAGCAGGCCGGGGACCACGCCCGGCGGGACCGGCGGCCCGCCGAGCCCGCCCTCGGCCGGGTCGGGGCCCGCGTGCCCGTACACCTTCCAGACGACGAGGCCGACCGCGATGCCGGTCGCGGTGAGCATGACGATGATCCAGAGCGAGGAGTACCGGCCGATGCCGAGCGCGTCCGGAAGGGTGTTCCAGAGCACGTGCTCCAGCTGGTCGGCGATCCCGCTGATCGCGAGGAACAGCAGGGCCGAGGCCACCCCGATCACGAGCGCGGGCAGGATCTGGGGCAACAGGACCTGCATCGGCGACTTGGGGGCGGAGGTCTCGGTGGTCACGAGCCTCACCATAAGTGGGCAAATGCCGCATTACATCCCGAGATTCGAGAGGTCTGAAGGGCCGGGCCCGGGCCGGAGTTGCACCTCACGTCGCGTCAGGACCCAGGCTGGAGCGCGACCGACGAAGGAAGAGGGGGAGCCGGATGGGCTACGCCGTGGGACGGGTCGCCGGGTTCGCCGGGGTCACGGTGCGCACCCTGCACCACTACGACGCGATCGGGCTGCTCTCGCCGAGCGGCCGCAACGCGGCGGGCCACCGCCGCTACGACGACGCCGACCTCGACCGACTCCAGCAGATCCTGTTCTACCGGGAGCTGGGCTTCCCCCTCGAAGAGGTCGCCGTCCTCCTCGACGACCCGGCCGCCGACCCGCAGGAGCACCTGCGGCGCCGGCACCGGCTGCTCACGGCGCGGATCGGGGAACTGCGGCGGATGGCGGCGGCCGTCGAACACGCCATGGAGGCGAGACGCATGGGCATCAACCTCACGCCCGAGGAGAAGTTCGAGGTGTTCGGCGACAAGAACCCCGAGCGGTACGCGGAGGAGTCCGAGCGCCGCTGGGGCGGCACCCACACCCACGCGGCCACCCAGGCCCGCGTCGCCGCCTACACGAAGGAGGACTGGCAGCGGATGAAGGACGAGATCGACGCCTGGGGCGCCGCCTACGGCGCCCTCATGGAGACCGGCGCCGCCCCGGACTCCACGGCCGCCATGGACCTCGCCGAGGCCCACCGCGCCCACATCACCCACTGGTTCTTCGACTGCCACCCGAAGATCCACCAGGGCCTCGCCGAGAGCTACGTCTCCGACGAGAACTACCGCGCCTTCTACGACTCGCTCCACGAGGGCCTGGCCGAGCACCTGCGCGCGGCCATCCACGCGAACGCCCGCCGCCTGTCGGCGACGTCGTAAAGCTGTCAGGCGCGCGGCGCGATGACCACGGCAGTGCCGTACGCGCACACCTCCGTGCCCACGTCGGCGGCCTCCGTGACGTCGAACCTGAACATCAGGACCGCGTTCGCGCCGCGCGCCCGCGCCTGCTCCACCAGCCGCTCCATCGCCTGGTTCCGGGTCTCCACCAGGGTCTTCGTCAGACCCTTCAGCTCCCCGCCCACCAGCGACTTCAGCCCGGCGCCGATCTGGCTGCCGATGTGCCGCGAGCGGACGGTCAGGCCGAAGACCTCGCCGATCACCTGCTTCACCTCGAAACCCGGCACGTCGTTGGTCGTGACCACCAGCACATCCGACTGGCCCGACTGGCCGCCGCCGTAATCCTCGATGCCCATGCGCATCCACCTCCTGATTCCTGATGATCAGCCTGGCGCGGGCGGCGGCGGCGCGCATCCGGGACGGACCCGGACGGGCCCCCGAGAAGTCCGGGCCCCGACCCGTAGGGGCTCCCGGTGGGGGAGCGTGGAACCCGGGGCGTTCACTCCACGTTGATAGCTTGGGGCGGCCGTCCCGTACGACAATCCCCTTGCACGCCCCCCGCCCCCACCGACCGCAGGAGCCCGGAACCCCGTGAACACGCTTGCCCTCGGACCGAGCTGGCTGGATCCGGACTACCTGATCCAGACCTTCGGCCTGATCGGTGTCCTCGTCATCGTCTTCGCCGAGTCCGGCCTGCTCATCGGCTTCTTCCTGCCCGGTGACTCGCTGCTCTTCACCACCGGCCTCCTGGTCACCACCAACAAGCTGGACTACCCGCTGTGGGCGGTGTGCGGGCTCGTGGTCCTGGCGGCCGTGCTCGGCGACCAGGTGGGCTACCTCTTCGGCCGCAAGGTCGGCCCGTCCCTCTTCAAGCGCCCCGACTCCAAGCTCTTCAAGCAGGAGAACGTGGAGAAGGCGCACGCCTTCTTCGAGAAGCACGGCCCCAAGTCGCTGATCCTGGCCCGCTTCGTGCCGATCGTCCGCACCTTCACGCCGATCATCGCCGGCGTCAGCCGGATGAACTACCGCTCCTTCATCACCTTCAACGTCATCGGCGGCCTCCTGTGGGGCGCCGGCGTGACGCTGCTCGGCTCCGCGCTCGGCAAGATCGAGTTCGTCCACAAGCACATCGAGCTGATCCTCGTCGCGATCGTGCTCATCTCCGTGATCCCGGTCGCCATCGAGCTGCTGCGCGCCCGCGCCCAGTCCAAGAAGAACCCGGACCAGAACGCCCACGGCGACCACGACGCCCCCGGCACCCCGGCCCGCGGCCGCCACGCCAAGCGGTAGGACGCCGGGCCCCGCCAGACGCCGTACGCGGTGCCTGCGGCCGGGGGCTCCGCCAGACGCCGTACGCGGTGCCTGCGCCCGGGGGCTCCGCCAGACGCCGCGCGCGGCCCCTGCGCCCCGTGGCTCCGCCAGAAGCCGCGCGCGGCTCCTGTGGCCCGTGGCCCCGCCAGACGCCGCACACGGCCTCTGCGGCCTCTGCGACCCCCACGGCCCCGCTAGAAGCCGCGCGTGCGCTTGGCGGCCCGCCGGGCCGCCGCCGCGCGCGGCGCCTGCATGAAGAGGCGGGCGAGCTCGCCACCGAGGTTCACGCCGATCGCGATCGCCAGCGCCAGCGCCGCCGCCTTCGCCAGCGAGGCGAAGCCCTGGTCCAGGTTGTGCTGGGCGATCGCGAGCACACCGAAGTACGTCGCCGAACCGGGCAGCAGCGGACCGATCGCCGCCGTCACGTACGGCAGCGACGACGTGTGGTGATAGCGCGCCGCCAACTGCCCGAAGAGGCCCACCAGACCGGCCGCCACCGCCGTCGCCATCACCGCCGACCCGCCCGCCGTCACCGCGATCGACGCGTACACCACCCACGCCACGCCGCCGTTCAGCGTCGCGAACAGCACCGTCGCCCGCGACTGCTGCAACAGGACCGCGAAGGTCGCGCACAGCACCATCGACGCGGCGATCTGCACCACCGGCCGCTCCACCGGCCGCAGCGCCCCCTCCGGGTTCAGCTGCGCCCCGAACTGCACCGCCAGGTACAGCACCGACAGCACGCCCACCACGATCGCCACGAAGAAGTAGCCGACCTCGAGCAGCCGGGCCGAGGCCGTGATGTAGAAGCCGGTCAGCCCGTCCTGCACCGCCGCCACCAGCGCCCGCCCCGGAATCAGCGCGAACAGGCCACCGGTGATCACCGCCGACGGCCGCAGCTCGGTGTGCGCGACCGTCAGCGCCACACCCACCGCCGCCGGCGGCATCGCCGCCACCAGGAACTGGTAGAACTCCGGCAGCCCGCGCCCCGCGAACAGCCACGCCAGCCGGTCGCCCAGCATCGCGCCCAGCGCCGCCACGAAGAACACCGTCGGCCCGCCACCGAGCAGCACCGAGGCCGCGCCCGCGAGCACGCCCGCCGCCAGCGTCAGCGCCCAGCCCGGATACGGATGCCGGTTGCGGCGGATCTCCGCGAGCCGCCGGTACGCCTCCTCCGGCGCCACCTCGTGGTCCGGGTCGTTGATGTCCGCGACCAGCTGGTACACCGCGGCCAGCCGCGTGTAGTCGGTGCCCCGCCGCCGCACCGTACGGTTCGCCGTCACCGGGTCGTCCACCAGCGACGGCTGGTACGTGACCGACAACAGCGTGAAGGTCACCGTCGGCTCGCAGCGGTCGAGCCCGTACGACCGGCAGATCGCGAACATCGCCGCCTCGACGTCCTCCGCGCCCTCCCCGCCCGCGAGCAGCAGCTCGCCGATACGCAGCGTCAGGTCGAGCACGCGCGGTACCGGCGGCCCGGAATCGTCCGCCCTGCGCCGCGCCTCCGGCACCGGCCGCTCGGCCAGCGGCAGCCGCAGCATGGTCCGCATCCGGTCCTGCCAGGGCGCGTCGTCCGGCAGCATGACCTGCGGTATCCCGTACGCCGGGGTGAAGGCCGGCGGCGAGCTCTTCGCCGAGTACGTCGACGGCGGCGCGAAGGCGGAACCTTCCTGCTCCGGTGCCGGCTCGGTCGCCAGGCCGTCCGGCAGCGCGAACTCCGAGGTCGGGTGCTCCTCCTCCGGCGGCTCGGGCGGCGCCACCCCGGCCGGCGGGACGAACGCGCTGCGCGCCTCGTCCGACTGCGGCTTCCGGTCCTCCGGGGCCTCCTCGGGCCCGTTCGGCTGCGCCACCACTGTTCTCGCCCCTCGTCCTCGCTCGTCCCGACCCGAACAATCAAGCCAAGTATGAATGCGCGAAGGGCGGTGCACCTCGGTAGGTGCACCGCCCTTCACAGGCTCGTCAGAGCGGGGACTCAGTGAGCGCCCTGCTCCTTGAAGCGCTGGTACGACTTCTCGATCTCGGCCTCGGCCTCGGCGCGGCCGACCCAGTCGGCGCCCTCGACCGACTTGCCCGGCTCCAGGTCCTTGTAGACCTCGAAGAAGTGCTGGATCTCCAGGCGGTCGAACTCGGCCACGTGGTGGATGTCGCGCAGGTGCTCCATGCGCGGGTCCGTCGCCGGGACGCACAGCAGCTTGTCGTCGCCGCCGGCCTCGTCCGTCATGCGGAACATGCCGATGGCGCGGCACTTGATGAGGCAGCCCGGGAAGGTCGGCTCGTCAAGGATGACCAGCGCGTCCAGCGGGTCGCCGTCCTCGCCGAGGGTGTTCTCGACGTAGCCGTAGTCCGTCGGGTAGGCGGTCGACGTGAAGAGACGGCGGTCCAGGCGGATCCGACCGGTCTCGTGGTCGACCTCGTACTTGTTCCGCGACCCCTTGGGGATCTCGATGAGAACGTCGAACTCCACGGGTGGATCTCCTCCTGAATCAACACATGTCAATGCTCGCGACGAGGCGCGGTGGTTAAGTGTCTCTCACGCACGCTCTTGATCGCGAAAGGGGCTGGTCATCACATGCCGGAGCCGAGAACCTGGCAGGTCGTGGCGGGCTCCGCCGTGCTCGGTCTGGCCCTGGCCGCCGGAGCGGTGGCCGTGGCCGGCCCGTGGGACTCCGGTCAGCGTAAGGCCGAGCGGGCCCGCGCGGTCACCGCCGACGCCCGAGGTGGCGCACATCACGCGGGCGCCCCCGGCGACGCCGCCCCGCACCGCCCGGCCCCCGCCCCCAGCGCCCCCGGCGTCCTGCGCGCCCTCAGCCCCGCGGAAGCGGCGAGGACGACCACCCGCACGGGCGACGACCTCGCCGCCGTCCTCGTACCCCTGCTCGCCGACCCCGGCCTCGGCCCGCTGCGCACCGCCTCCGTCGTCGACACCGAGACCGGCCGCCAGCTCTACGGGGAGGGCGCCGGCACCCCCATGACGCCCGCCTCCGTCGTCAAGATCGCCACGACCGCCGCCGCGCTCTCCGCCCTCGGCCCCGACCACCGCATCGCGACCCGCACGGTCGCCGCGCCGGACGGCCGTACCGTCACCCTCGTCGGCGGCGGCGACCCCACCCTCGACGAGGCCCGCCTGAAGGCCCTCGCCGACGCCACCGCCCGCGCCCTCAAGGCCCGCGGCACCGGCACCGCCGGCACACCCGTACGGCTGGTCTACGACACCAGCCTCTACCAGGGCCCCGCCGTGCACCCCATCGGCCCCAACGAGAACATCGCCCCGCTCAGCGCCCTCATGACCGAAGAGGGCCGCCTCGACCACAGCCACAGCGGCCCCGCACCGCGCACCGCCGACCCGGCCGGCGACACCGCGGCCGCCTTCGCCCGCCTCCTGAAGAAGGCCGGCGTCACCCTCCAGGGCGCCCCCGGGCCCGGCAAGGCCCCCGGCGGCCCCCAGGCCGCGCCCCTCGCCCGTACCGACTCCGCGCCCCTCGCCGACCTCGTCGAACGCACCCTCACCCACAGCGACAACGACCTCGCCGAGGCCCTCGCCCACCAGACCGCCCTCGCCCACAAGCAGCCCGCCAGCCTCGCCGGCGGAGACAAGGCCGTCCACGACGAACTCGCCCGGCTCGGCCTCCCGCTGACCGGCACCCGGTTCGCCGACGGCAGCGGCCTCGACCGGCGCGACCGCGTCACCGCCGCCCTGCTCACCGGCATCCTCACCCGCGCGGCCGACCCCGCCCACCCCGAACTGCGGCCCGTCCTCACCGGACTGCCCGTCGGCGGCTTCAGCGGCACCCTCGCAGGCCGCTTCGACGACGGCCCCGCCGCCGTCGGCGCCGGCATCGTCCGCGCCAAGACCGGCACCCTCACCGGCGTCAACACCCTCGCCGGCACCGTCGTCACCACCGACGGCCGCCTCCTCGCCTTCGCCTTCCTCGCCGGCCGTACGAGCTCCCCGGACGCCGCCCAGGCCGCCCTCGACCGGCTCGGCGCCGCCCTGGCCCCGCCCCGCTGAGCCCCTCCCGCCCCCCTCGCCATCCCCACCCGACCCACCCCGAACCCACCCCGAACCCACCCCGAACCCACCCCGAACCCGCCCCGAAACCCGTCCCTGACCCGGGCGAATACTCGCCCGAACCCTCACCGAACGGGCGCCGAGAACGTACGGTTGACGCATGACGAGCATCGGTGGTGCAGGGACATCGGGGATGGTCGACTGGAATCTCGCCGTCGCGACGGCGACCCGGCTGGTCCGCCCGGGCCCGGAGGTGAGCCAGGAGGAGGCACGCGACGTCGTCGCCGAGCTCCGCAGACACGCCAGGGCCGCCGAGGACCACGTACGGGCCTACACCCGGATGATCCCCGAAGGCCACGACGCCGACGACACGCCCGTCCTCGTCGTCGACCGCGCCGGCTGGATCAAGGCCAACGTCGCCGGCTTCCGCGAACTCCTCACCCCGCTCCTCGACAAGATGAAGGAACGCCGCTCCGGCACCACCGGCAGCTCCGTGCTCAACGTCGTCGGCGGCAAGGTCACCGGCGTCGAACTCGGCATCCTGCTGTCCTTCCTGGCCTCCCGCATCCTCGGCCAGTACGAGACCTTCGCCCCCGCCGGCCGCGACCTCCCCGCCGGCACCGCCGGCGGCGGCCGCCTCCTGCTCGTCGCCCCCAACATCGTCCACGTCGAACGCGAACTGGAGGTCGCCCCGCACGACTTCCGGCTCTGGGTCTGCCTCCACGAGGAGACCCACCGCACCCAGTTCACCGGCGTCCCCTGGCTCCGCGACCACCTCCAGGGCGAGATCCAGTCCTTCCTCGCCGCCACCGACATCGACCCCTCCACCGTCGTCGAACGGCTCCGCGAAGCCGCCCAGGCCCTCGCCGGCGGCAACCGCCCCGAAGGCGAACAGGGCGAACCCGGACCGAGCATCGTCGAACTCGTCCAGACCCCCGAACAGCGCGAGATCCTCGGCCGCCTCACCGCCGTCATGTCCCTCCTCGAAGGCCACGCCGACTACGTCATGGACGGCGTCGGACCCGACGTCGTGCCCTCCGTCGCCGAGATCCGCGAGAAGTTCCAGCAGCGCCGCGCCCGCGGCGCCTCCCGCCTCGACCTCGCCCTGCGCCGGCTCCTCGGCCTCGACGCCAAGCTCCGCCAGTACCGCGACGGCGAACGCTTCGTCCGCGCCGTCGTCGACCAGGTCGGCATGGACGGCTTCAACCGCGTCTGGACCTCCCCCAACACCCTCCCCACCAAGGCCGAGATCGCCAAGCCGGCCGACTGGGTGGCGAGGGTGCACCGTAAGGCAGACTCATGAGACGGATGTGTCGGACGACGGAAGAACACCCCACCAATCACCCGTCCGAGGGACCGTAGACGGCGGGTGGGGCGTGCAATGCTCGGGTAACGGCCAGGTTCTGTCACCATCGACGCACTCTGAGTGACCGAACCCCCACTTCCGACCGTTAAGACTCCGACCGAGGCACCCCACTCTCTCCACGAAGGGCACCGGACATGGGTCCCCATCCTGCGGTCGCGGCGATACGCCTGGCGGTCCGCCGCGTACTCCACGACGTCCTCACCGAACACTCCCCCCAGCACCCCGCCGAGAACCCCGACGAGCGCTCCCCCCAGCGCCCCGGCACACCCGCCGCCACCCAGCCCCTGGTGCTCGTCGCCTGCTCCGGCGGCGCCGACTCCATGGCACTCGCCTCCGCGCTCGCCTTCGAAGCCCGCAAGCTCCCCCTGCGCGCCGGCGGCATCACCGTCGACCACGGCCTCCAGCACGGCTCCGACCAGCGCGCCCGCGAAGTCGCCGACCGCATGACCGCCCTCGGCCTCGACCCCGTCGAAGCCGTCGCCGTCACCGTCGGACGCGACGGCGGACCCGAAGCCGCCGCCCGCGACGCCCGCTACGCCGCCCTCGACGCCGCCGTCGAACGCCACGGCGCCACCGCCGTCCTGCTCGGCCACACCCGCGACGACCAGGCCGAAACCGTCCTCCTCGGCCTCGCCCGCGGCTCCGGCATCCGCAGCCTCTCCGGCATGGCCGCCGTCTCCGGCACCGCCGGCCGCTACCGCCGCCCCTTCCTGGAGCTCGACCGCCAGACCGTACGCAAGGCCTGCATCGCCCAGGAACTCGCCGTCTGGGACGACCCCCACAACGCCGACCCCGCCTACACCCGCAGCCGGCTCCGCCACGAGGGCCTCCCCGCCCTGGAGAAAGCCCTCGGCAAGGGCGTCGTCGAAGCCCTCGCCCGAACGGCCCAGCTCTCCCGCGACGACGCCGACGCCCTCGACGCCTGGGCCGCCGACGCCGAGACCGCCGTACGCGACGAAGCCGGCCGCCTCGAATGCGCCAAGCTCTTCGGCCTGCCCCCCGCCGTACGCCGCCGCGTCCTGCGCCGCGCCGTCATCGCCGAGGGCGCCCCGGCCGGCTCCCTCTTCGCCCGGCACATCGAAGAAGTCGACCGGCTCGTCACCGGCTGGCGCGGCCAGGGAGCCATCAACCTGCCCGGACGCGTCGAGGCACTGCGGCAGGGTGGCAGACTGGTCATTCGGCAAGGCTGACCGCAAAGTCGCAAGCTGCAACGAAAGTGACCCGGGTGAACGAGAAGGACATGGGCACCGACCTCCAGTCGGTGCTCATCACCAAGGAAGAGATCGACGCGAAGCTCGCCGAGCTCGCCGCGAAGATCGACGCTGAGTACGCGGGCAAGGACCTGCTCATCGTGGGCGTCCTCAAGGGCGCCGTGATGGTGATGGCGGACCTGGCACGCGCCCTGTCCAACCCCGTCACCATGGACTGGATGGCCGTCTCCTCCTACGGCGCCGGCACCCAGTCCTCCGGCGTGGTCCGCATCCTCAAGGACCTCGACACCGACATCAAGGGCCGCCACGTCCTGATCGTCGAGGACATCATCGACTCGGGCCTGACCCTGTCCTGGCTCCTGTCCAACCTCGGCTCCCGTGAGCCGGCCTCCCTCGAGGTCGTCACCCTCCTGCGCAAGCCGGAGGCCGCCAAGGTCGCCATCGACGTCAAGTGGATCGGCTTCGACATCCCCAACGAGTTCGTCGTGGGATACGGCCTGGACTACGCCGAGAAGTACCGCAATCTCCCCTTCGTCGGCACCCTCGCCCCGCACGTCTACGGCGGCTGAGGACCCCCTTTCCCGCAGGGGAACCCGCGCCGCCCTCCCTCCGTTGAACCAAGCAGAAGCGAGGGAGGACGGCCGCGGGCGCCCATGCTGGGGTACCGTCCGAAGAACAGCTTTTTCACACCGCAGCTACTCACAGCAGCACTCACCTACGGGCAGGAGGGACGGGGCGGCAAGTGCGCCCCGTATGGATGGACGTGAAGCGATACTTCCGTGGGCCGGTCATGTGGATCGTGCTGGCCGTCCTCGCCGTGGTCGTGCTGATGCAGGTCGTCGGCTCGTCCGAGGGCTACAAGACGGTGGACACCGGCAAGGTCGTCCAGGCGATCGACAAGAACCAGGTCAAATCCGCACAGCTCACCACCGGTGACGAGCAGGTCGTCAAGATCACGCTTGTCGACGGCCAGAAGATCGACAAGAGCGGCAAGGTCCAGGCCAGCTACATCGGCACCCAGGGCGCCGACCTGGCCGACAAGCTGCAGGAGAAGTTCGAGGCGGGACAGATCGAGGGCGGCTACACCGTCTCCCCGACCAAGCAGTCCCCGTTCATCTCGGTCCTGCTCTCCCTGCTGCCCTTCGTCCTCATCGTGGTCGTCTTCCTCTTCCTGATGAACCAGATGCAGGGCGGCGGCTCCCGCGTCATGAACTTCGGGAAGTCCAAGGCCAAGCTCATCACCAAGGACACCCCCAAGACGACCTTCGCCGACGTCGCGGGCTCGGACGAGGCCGTCGAGGAACTCCACGAGATCAAGGAGTTCCTCCAGGAGCCGGCCAAGTTCCAGGCCGTCGGCGCCAAGATCCCCAAGGGCGTGCTGCTCTACGGCCCGCCCGGAACCGGCAAGACCCTCCTCGCCCGCGCCGTCGCCGGCGAGGCAGGAGTGCCGTTCTACTCGATCTCCGGCTCCGACTTCGTCGAGATGTTCGTCGGCGTCGGCGCCAGCCGCGTCCGCGACCTCTTCGAGCAGGCCAAGGCCAACGCCCCGGCCATCGTCTTCGTCGACGAGATCGACGCCGTCGGCCGCCACCGCGGCGCCGGCCTCGGCGGTGGACACGACGAGCGCGAGCAGACCCTCAACCAGCTGCTCGTCGAGATGGACGGCTTCGACGTGAAGGGCGGCGTCATCCTGATCGCCGCCACCAACCGGCCCGACATCCTCGACCCGGCCCTCCTGCGCCCCGGCCGCTTCGACCGGCAGATCGCCGTCGACCGCCCGGACATGCAGGGCCGCCTGGAGATCCTCAAGGTCCACCAGAAGGGCAAGCCGGTCGCCCCGGACGTCGACCTCGGCGCCGTCGCCCGCCGCACCCCCGGCTTCACCGGTGCCGACCTCTCCAACGTCCTCAACGAGGCGGCGCTCCTCACCGCCCGCTCGGACAAGAAGCTGATCGACAACAAGGCGCTCGACGAGGCCATCGACCGCGTCGTCGCCGGTCCGCAGAAGCGGACCCGGATCATGTCGGACAAGGAAAAGAAGATCACCGCGTACCACGAGGGCGGCCACGCCCTGGTCGCGGCGGCCTCGCCGAACTCCGACCCGGTCCACAAGATCACCATCCTGTCCCGCGGCCGGGCCCTGGGCTACACCATGGTCCTGCCCGACGAGGACAAGTACTCGACCACCCGCAACGAGATGCTCGACCAGCTCGCCTACATGCTGGGCGGGCGCGCCGCCGAGGAACTGGTCTTCCACGACCCGACCACCGGCGCCGCCAACGACATCGAGAAGGCCACCGCCACGGCCCGCGCGATGGTCACCCAGTACGGCATGACCGAGCGGCTCGGCGCCATCAAGTTCGGCGGCGACAACACCGAGCCCTTCCTCGGCCGTGAGATGGCGCACCAGCGCGACTACTCGGAAGAGGTCGCCGCGCTGGTCGACGAAGAGGTCAAGAAGCTCATCGAGACCGCGCACAACGAGGCGTGGGAGATCCTCGTCGAGAACCGCGACGTCCTCGACAACCTCGTCCTGGCGCTCCTGGAGAAGGAGACCCTGGGCAAGGAGGAGATCGCCGAGATCTTCGCCCCCATCGTCAAGCGCCCGGCCCGCCCGGCCTGGACCGGCTCGGCCCGCCGCACCCCGTCCACCCGCCCGCCGGTCCTCTCCCCGAAGGAGCTGGCCCTGACCAACAGCGCCAACGGCTCCTCGGCGGCCACGACCCCGGTCGACACCACCAAGTCGCTGGAGATCGCCCCGGAGGACACCCCGGAGCCGTAAGCTCCGCCCGGCCCGGACGGTCCCGGACGGATCCCGGAATGGAAGCCGCGCCCCCGCAGGTTCTAGCCTGTGGGGGCGCGGCTCTTTTCGCGCCAAGTCAGACAGACGGAACGAGGCACAGATGACCGACCCGGTGACGCTGGACGGCGAGGGCACGATCGGCGTTTTCGACGAGAAGCGCGCCGAGAACGCCGTACGGGAGCTCCTCATCGCGGTCGGTGAGGACCCGGACCGCGAGGGGCTGAGGGAGACGCCGGCGCGGGTGGCGCGGGCGTACAAGGAGCTTTTCGCGGGGCTGTGGCAGAAGCCGGAGGACGTGCTGACGACGACGTTCGACCTGGGTCACGACGAGATGGTCCTGGTGAAGGACATCGAACTAGTGTCGCAATGCGAACATCATTTGCTCCCGTTCCATGGCGTAGCTCACATTGGCTACATTCCGGCCGAATCGGGCAAGATTACCGGCCTGTCGAAGCTGGCCCGCCTTGTCGATGTCTTCGCCCGCCGCCCGCAGGTGCAGGAGCGCCTGACGACGCAGATCGCCGACTCGCTGATGAGGATCCTCGACGCGCGTGGCGCGATCGTCGTGATCGAGGCCGAGCACATGTGCATGGCGCTGCGCGGTGTCCGCAAGCCGGGCGCGAGGACGACGACCTCGGCGGTGCGCGGTCAGCTCCGTGACGCCACCACGCGCGCCGAGGCGATGTCTCTGATACTGGCCCGCTAGCGGCGAGCCCCCGCCCCGCTCTCCTTACGACGACGGCCCCCCGATCCGGTGATCGGGGGGCCGTCGGCATACGCGACTCCGGAAGCGGCCTAGGAGACCGGGGCGTGGCCCGTGCCGTTGTGGTGGTCGGTGTCTTCGGGGAGTTTGCAGACGCGCTCGAGGAAGAGGGCTGCGGCGATGACGGCGATGCCCGCGAGGACCGCGAAGCCGGCGTAGATGGCCTGGTCGCGGCGGGCGGGGATGTCGAGGGAGCCGAGGAGGAAGACGCCGGTGCCGCCGTACATGCCGGCGACGAGGGCGGCGACGAGGGCGCTGGCCTGGCCGAAGACGACGGCGCGGGCGGCCATGAGGGGTTCGACGCCCTTGGCGCCGGGGCGGCGCTCGCGCTGGGCCTTGAGCCGGGCGCGCAGCGAGAGGGCCGTGGCGGCGAGGACGGCGGCGATGACCGCGAGCACGATGGGGGCGGCGAGCGGCACGCTGGGGAGCGTGCCGAGCGCGTCCCAGAGGCGGGCGGCGCCCCAGGAGAGGACGCCCGCGGCGAGGAACAGTCCGGCGAGCACCTTGAGCCGCAGTTGTTTCACCGGGTGTCCTTCGTCGTGTGTGGGTGGGCGGTCTCCGACGAGACTAACGACTACTCGGGCAGCCGGAGTTCCAGGTCGGCGCGTGCCGTGAGGCCGTCGTGGCCGAGGGCGGCGAGCAGGTCGGTGACGGCGCCGTGGCCGGGGAGGGCGGCTTCGGGGTCGATGTCGTGCCAGGGGGCGAGGACGAAGGCGCGCTGGTGGGCGCGGGGGTGGGGGAGGGTGAGGACGGGGTCGTCGGAGACGACGTCGGCGTACGTGATGATGTCGACGTCGATGGTGCGGGCGCCCCAGCGCTCCTCGCGGACGCGGAGGAAGGCCTCTTCGACGGCGTGGGCCCGCTCCAGGAGGGAGGAGGGCGGCAGCGTGGTCTTCACGAGGACGACGGCGTTGAGGTACGAGGGCTGGCTGCCGGGGTCGACGCCCCAGGGCTCGGTCTCGTAGACGGGCGAGACGGCCTTGACGCGGAGGCCGGGGGTGTCGCCGAGGGCGTCGACGGCGCCCTGGAGGTTCTCCAGGCGGTTGCCGAGGTTGGCGCCGAGGGCGAGGACGGCCCATTTGGGGTTGGAGAGGGTGACGTCGGCGGCGTCGACGGCCGCGGTGACCGCGGCGGGGACGGGCTGCACGGTGGGATCGCTGTGCTGGGGCTTCATGCGCGGCTCCGGGTGATGGTGATGGTCACGTCGTCGAAGGGGACGGTGATGGGCGCGTCCGGCTTGTGGACGACGACTTCGACCTCCTGGACGCCGGCGTGCTTGAGGCACTGCTGGGCGATGCGCTCGGCGAGCGTTTCGATGAGGTCGACGGGCTCGCCCTGGACGACGTCGACGACCTCTTCGGCGACGACGCCGTAGTGGACGGTCTTCGTCAGGTCGTCGGAGGCGGCGGCGGCGCGGGTGTCGAGGCCGAGGGTGAGGTCGACGATGAAGGTCTGGCCTTCCTCGCGTTCCTTGGGGAAGACGCCGTGGTGCCCTCGGGCCTTGAGGCCGCGCAGCGCGACACGATCCACGCGAATCACTCCTGCTGTCGTAGTTCGGGTGGCCACGCAGCCGGATGCGGACGGCCGGGTGTCCGTCATCGAATCTACCTGCGGGGTCCGACAGCCGGGTCGGCGCCCGGGGGTGTGCCGGGGGCGGGTGGCTCAGTCGGTGCTGTCGGTGTCGTCGCCGCCGTCGTTCTCGGGGATGACGGGGGAGCCGTGGTGGGACCACACCTTCCACCCCTCCGACGTGCGGCGGAACACGTTGGTGGCGACGACGAGCTGGCCGACGAGGGGGCCGAGCTCGGCGCCGTCCTCGGCGGGTCCGCCGCTGAGGATGTTCTCGGTGCACGTGACGACCGCCACGTCGTCGGCGAGCGAGATCTCGACGTCGGTGAGGAAGAACTGGATGTAGTCGGTGTTCGCCATGATCAGGGCGTACGAGCGGAGGACGTCGCCGCGGCCGCTGAGGACGGGCCAGCCGGGGTGGACGCAGGAGACGGGGGTGGCGCCGTCGTCGAGCCATAGTTCGGTGATGGTGTCGAAGTCGCCCTGTTCCATCGCTTCGTAGAAGGCGGTGTTGGCGGCTTCGACGGCGGCCCGGTCGGTGTCGCGGGAGTGGGGGCCGGGGCGGGAGGGGGTCACCTGGCTCCTTCGACGGCTCTGGCGACTCGTACGGCGTCGGCGGTGGCGCGGACCTCGTGGACGCGGACGGCCCAGGCGCCTTCGTGGGCGGCGAGGGCGGAGACGGCGGCGGTGGCGGCGTCGCGTTCGCGGGCGGGGGGCGGGGTGGCGCCGGGTTCGCGGGTGAGGACGTGGCCGAGGAAGCGTTTGCGGGAGGCGGCGACGAGGAGTGGCCGGCCGAGGGCGCGGAGCTCGGGGAGGTGGGCGACGAGCGCGAGGTCGTGGGGGGCGAGTTTGGCGAAGCCCAGGCCGGGGTCGACGACGAGGCGTTCGGGGGCGATGCCGCCGTCGATGACGGCTTCCATGCGGGTGCGGAGTTCGCGGACGACTTCGCCGACGACGTCGTCGTACACGGCGAGGCTGTTCATGTTGTCGCTGAAGCCGCGCCAGTGCATGACGACGAAGGGGACTTCGGCGGCGGCGACGGCGGGGACCATCTGGGGGTCGGCGAGGCCGCCGCTGACGTCGTTGACGAGGTGGGCGCCGGCGGCGACGGCCTGGGCGGCGACGGTGGCGCGCATGGTGTCGACGGAGACGGTGACGCCTTCGGCGGCGAGGCCGCGGACGACGGGGATGACGCGGCGGAGTTCCTCGTCCTCGTCGACGCGGCTGGCGCCGGGGCGGGTGGACTCGCCGCCGACGTCGACGAGGTCGGCGCCCTGGGCGACGAGGTCGAGGCCGTGTTTGACGGCGGCCGTGGTGTCGAACCAGCGGCCGCCGTCGGAGAAGGAGTCGGGGGTCACGTTGACCACGCCCATGACCGCGCAGCGGTCCCACTCCGGCAGGCCGAGCGCCGTGCCCCGGTCGATCGTCGTACTCATGTCTCCAGCGTAGGGCCCGGCCGCCCCGCCGGGCCCTGCGGGCTCGGCGGGGGTCAGGCGGCGTGGGCCTCGTGCTCCGCCTGGGCGGGGACGATGTGGCCGCAGGGGTGGGGTTCGGCGGTGCGCCGGCGGCGGCTGAAGGGCCGGGGCAGGGAGAGGTTGACGAAGCCCTCGGCCTGCATGGCGGCGAAGCCGATGCGGGGCAGGTCGCCGCTCTTGCGGTAGACGACGAAGCGGGGTTCCCAGCGGGGCTGGAACTTGGCGTTGAACTTGTAGAGCGACTCGATCTGGAACCAGCGGGAGAGGAAGACGAGCAGTCCGCGCCACATCCGCAGGACGGGTCCTGCGCCGATCTTCTCGCCGCGGGCGAGGGCGGCGCGGAACATGGCGAAGTTGAGGGAGATCCGTTCGATGCCGAGGCGGGGGGCGTTCTGCAGGGCGGCGACGATGAGGAGCTCGTTCATGCCGGGGTCGGCGCTGCGGTCGCGGCGCATGAGCTCCAGGGACATGCCGTCCTTGCCCCACGGGACGAAGTGGATGATCGCCTTCAGGTCGCCGTAGGGGGAGTGGGTGCCGGTGGGATCGCCGGGATCCTCTTTGTGGGCGGTCGCTATCACCGCTTCGCCGTCGCCGGGGCCGCCGATGCGGCCGAGGGCCATGGAGAAGCCGCGCTCGGTGTCGGTGCCGCGCCAGTCCGCGGCGGCGCGGCGGACCCGCTCCAGTTCGCCGTCGCTGAGGTCGCTGACGCGGCGGACCTTGGTGGTGTAGCCGTTGCGTTCGATGCGCTTGACCATCTGGCGGACGTTGCGCATGGCGCGGCCGGAGAGGGAGAAGTCGGCGACGTCGACGATGGCCTCGTCGCCGAGTTCGAGGGCGTCGAGTCCGGTCTCGCGGGTCCAGACCTGGCCGCCGGTCTCGGAGCAGCCCATGACGGCGGGGGTCCAGGAGTGGGCCTTGGCCTCGTCCATGAAGCGTTCGATGGCGCCGGGCCAGGCCTCGACGTCGCCGATGGGGTCGCCGCTGGCGAGCATGACGCCGGAGACGACGCGGTAGCAGACGGCGGCCTTGCCGCTGGGGGAGAAGACGACGCCCTTGTCGCGGCGGAGCGCGAAGTGGCCGAGGGAGTCGCGGGCGCCGTGCTTGGCGAGCAGGTCGCGCAGTCGGGCTTCGTCGTCCTCGGTGAGCCGGGCGGCCGGGTGTTCGGGCCGGAAGGCGAGGTAGATGGTGGTGAGGGCGGTCAGCATGCCGAGGGCGCCGAGCTGGTAGCCGACGGTCCAGCCGGTGTTGCCCGCGTAGTCGACGGGGCCTTCGGCGCCGAACAGGCCGTAGAGGACGTGTTCGAGGCGGTCGGTGAGGCTGGGGCTGCCGATGACGCGGCGCGGGTGGGCGCTGACGATGACGAGGCCGAGGGCGATGGAGCCGGCGCCCATGAGGACGAAGTTGGCGAGGGCGCGCCAGCGGCTGCGCGGGTCGGGCAGGGCGGCGAACTGGTCGCGGTGCACGCCGAGCAGGGTGAGCAGCACGAGGGAGAGCACGGCGCCGGTGACGGAGTGGCGCCAGGTGAGCTGGGCGGCGGCGCCGAGCGGCAGCAGGACGACGGCGGCGCGCCAGGCGCGGCGCTTGTTGCGCTTGAGGCCGTGGGCGAGCAGCAGCAGGAGGACGCCGGCGCTGAGGGAGAGGGCCGCGGAGAGCGGTCCGAGGGTGCCGGGGAGGACCTCGGCGGCGGCGTGCATCTTGCTGGCGCGGAACCGCGGGAGGACTCCTGCGGCGACGTCGACCAGGCCGATCACCGTGCAGGCCGTGCCGACGAGGGCCGGGACCCTCTCGGGTCGGGGTCCGCGCAGAATCCGGCGTACACGATCCGGAACCGATCCGGACTTGTCCCCATCTACCGTGACAGACATCGCTTCCCGTGCTTCCCGTGGTTCCGCGAGAGATCGTTGATCCGGAGGGCCGCGCGGCTGGTATCGGGCCGTTCCGGGGGTTTGCGCCTTCTAGGACGGAGCAGCGATGGGGCGGGTTCACTGCCCGCAGGAGAAATCTCAGGGAAATATCAGGGAAGAAAGCTCGGGCGTCTCATGGGTCTCACCAGCAACTCTGTTCTCGCGGTGGCGGTCGTCGCGGCCGTGGCGCTGTTCGGCGCCACGGTCTGGCTGTGGCCGCGGCTGGCGCGCGGCGGCTGGCGTTCCGTCCTGGGGCGGATCGGTGCGCTGCTCGCCACCCAGTTGGCCCTGTTCGCCTCGGTCGGCCTGCTGGTGAACAGCACCTTCCAGTTCTACGGCTCGTGGGCCGACCTGTTCGGCCAGGAGCAGGACATGGGTGTGGTGCTCGACCACTCGGGCGGCGGCTCCAAGGACCTGAAGGTGGTCGGAACCCAGGCGGTCGACGGTGTGCCGGGCGGCGGTCGGCCCGCGATCGGCGGGCAGATACAGAAGGTGGTCATAGCCGGCGCGAAGTCGAAGATCGACTCGCCGGCGTACGTCTACCTGCCGCCCGAGTACTTCCAGCCCGGGTACGCCAAGACGACCTTCCCGGCGGCCGTGGTGCTCACCGGCTACCCGGGTACGGCGGAGAACCTGCTGAAGGGCCTGCGCTACCCGAAGACGGCGTACCAGCAGGCGAAGGCGGGCAAGATGCAGCCGATGATCCTGGTGCTGCTGCGTCCGACGGTGGCGCCGCCGCGGGACACCGAGTGCGTGGACATCCCGGGCGGCCCGCAGACCGAGACGTTCTTCGCCGAGGACCTGCCGAAGGCGATCTCGTCCGCCTACCGGGTGGGCACGAAGGCCCGGAACTGGGGCTTCATGGGCAACTCGACGGGCGGCTACTGCGCGCTGAAGATCGTGATGCACCACCCGGACCGCTTCTCGGCGGCCGCGGGCTTCTCCGCCTACTACAAGGCGGCGGACGACGTGACGACCGGCGACCTGTTCCAGGGCGACCAGGCGGCGAGGAACCGGGCGAACCTGCTGTGGAGCCTGGACCACCTGCCGCAGGGCGACGCGTCGTTCCTGGTGACGACGTCGAAGCACGGCGAGGGGAACCTGAAGGGGACGATGGCCTTCATCAAGAAGGTGAAGAACCGGGACCTGGTCTCTTCGATCATCCTGGACAGCGGCGGCCACAACTTCAACACCTGGAACCGGGAGATCCCGCCGGGCCTGGTGTGGATGAGCGGGAAGCTCAGCGCGAACTGAGGTCCGCTGCACCGGGTTCCGCCGGGCCGGGTTCCGCCGCACCGGGTTCCGCCGGGCCGAGTTCCCTCGACGCCCGGCGCAGGGCCCGGTGGACGCCGTCGACGGTGAGCGAGCCGAGCAGCCGGGCCGGGTCACCGGGTGCGTGCACCGCGATCCGGCCGGCGTCGTCCTGGAGGAGGGCGGCGAGCGCTTCCTGGAGGGACGAGTCCAGAGGGAGCGCCATCGGCGGTACGGGCTCCGGTACGGGGTCGAGGTCGGCCTCGGCGGGCGCGGTGACCGCGAGGCGGCGCAGCGCGCGGTCCGCGCCGACGAAGTCGGCCACGTACGGGGTGGCGGGGGCGCCGAGCACGCGGGCGGGGGTGTCGAACTGCTCGATGCGGCCCTGCCCGTAGACGGCGATGCGGTCGCCGAGCCGGACCGCCTCGGCCAGGTCGTGGGTGACGAGCAGCACCGTCTTGCGGACGGTGGCCTGGAGGTTCAGGAACTCGCTCTGGAGCCGTTCGCGCACCACGGGGTCGACGGCGCCGAAGGGCTCGTCCATCAGGAGGACGGGCGGGTCGGCGGCGAGCGCGCGGGCCACGCCCACGCGCTGGCGCTGGCCGCCGGAGAGCTGCTCGGGGTAGCGGTGCCCGTGGACTGCGGGGTCGAGGCCGACCAGGTCGAGGAGTTCGGCGGCGCGCTCGCGGGCCTTCGCCTTCTTCCAGCCGAGCAGGGCGGGCACGGTGGCCGTGTTGTCGAGGACGGTGCGGTGCGGGAAGAGGCCGACCTGCTGGATGACGTAGCCGATGGTGCGGCGCAGCCGGACCGGGTCGACGGCGGCGACGTCCTCGCCGCCGAGCAGGACGCGGCCCGAGGTGGGCTCGACGAGCCGGTTGACCATCTTCATCGTGGTGGTCTTGCCGCAGCCGGACGGTCCGACCAGGGTGACCAGTTCTCCCTCGGCGACCTCGAAGGAGAGGTCGTCGACCGCCGTGGTGCCGTCCGCGTACCGCTTGGTCACGTGCTCGAACCGGATCATGGTTCCCCATTCTTACCGTTTGCGGCCCGCAATGTGTGAAGGAAGTATTTCCACACGGTGGCACTTCCGCCGGGAAGCCCGGCGATTGTCAGTGGCGGAGGTTAGGGTCGCAGACGGATGTTCGACGAGCGCGCGGCGACGGGGGGTGCATGCGCATGGCCGGGGCGAACTGCCTGGTGACGAACGACTGGATCTGCGGGGAGTATCTGCGCACCCGCTCCCAGGAGTTGACCGACGCCACGATCCAGCATGTGGGAATCACCGTCGTGTCGGTGCTCCTCGGGATCGTCGTCGCCTTCCCGCTCGCGCTGCTCGTGCGGGCCCGGCCGCGGCTCGCCGGTCCCGTCCTCGGGCTCACCACCCTGCTCTACACGATCCCTTCGCTCGCGATGTTCTCGCTGCTCCTGCCCTTCCTCGGACTGTCGTCGGCGCTGGTCGTCACCGGACTGGTGCTGTACTCGCTGACGATCCTGGTGCGCGGCGTCCTGGCCGGACTCGCGGCCGTGCCCGCCGAGACCCGGGAGGCGGCCCGGGGCATGGGGTACGGGCCGGGGCGGCTGCTGTGGGAGGTCGAACTGCCGCTGGCGCTCCCCGCGTTGATGGCCGGCATACGGACGGCGACGGTCTCCACGATCGCGCTCACCACCGTCGGCTCGCTCGTCGGCCGCGGCGGCCTCGGCAACCTCATCGAGGACGCGCTGCCCTCGTTCTTCAAGGCGCAGGTGCTCACCGCCGCGGTGCTGTGCGTGCTGCTCGCGGTCACCGCCGACCTGCTGCTCCTCGGTCTCCAGCGGCTCCTCACGCCGTGGACCCGGATACGGGCGGCGGGCGGCCGGGCGCCGGCGGGCGGGGGTGCGTGAGATGGGCGTCTTCGCGGACACCTGGACGTGGCTGACCACCGGCGCCCACTGGTCGGGCGAGAGCGGTGTGTGGCACCGGCTCGCCGAGCACCTGTACGTGAGCGGGGCGGCGCTGCTGCTCGCCTGCGCCGTCGCGCTGCCGCTCGGCCTGTGGCTCGGGCACCTCGGCAGGGGCGGCGCGCTCGCGGTCAACGTCTCCAACGCCGGCCGGGCCGTGCCCGTCTTCGCGGTGCTCGCCCTGTTCATGGTGTCGCCGTTGCGCAACGCCGGTGACATACCGACGGTGATCGCGCTCGTCCTGTTCGCGATACCGCCGCTGCTCACCCACGCCTATGTGGGCGTACGCGAGGTGGACCGCGCGGTCGTCGAGGCCGCCCGCGGCATGGGCATGAGCGGCGGCCAGCTCTTCCGCGGGGTCGAACTGCCCCTCGCGCGGCCGATGCTGATGACCGGTCTGCGCTCGGCCGCCGTGCAGGTGGTCGCCACCGCGACCATCGCCGCGATGGCCGGCCAGGGCGGCCTCGGCCGGATCATCACGGCCGGCTTCAGCACGTACGACACACCGCAGGTGGTCGCCGGAGCCCTGCTCGTGGCCCTGCTCGCGCTCCTCGTGGAGGCGCTGCTGGTGGCCGCCGACCGGTTCCTGGGCCACCGGGCACCGCGGTGACCCCCGGACGCCGAACGACGTCGAACAACGAAATGGGTGATCTTGTGAGCAGGAACTCGCGCATCGCGGGTGCGGTACTGGGCCTCGCGGCCCTGACGGTGTCCCTGACCGCCTGCGGCGGCGACAGCCTGGAGAAGTCGAAGGACGGCGGCTCGGCGGCGACCGGCGGCAGCGGCGGCGGCAAGGACTCGATCGTCGTCGGCGCCGCGTCCTTCACCGAGTCGAAGGTCCTCGCCGCGCTGTACGCGCAGCTCCTCGACGACGCCGGATACGACGCGAGCGTCACCACGGTGCAGAATCGCGAGCTCTACGAACCGTCCCTGGAGAAGGGCGAGATCGACGTCGTACCGGAATACGCGGCGACGCTCGCGGAATTCCTCAACGCGAAGGTGAACGGGCCGAAGGCGCCCGAGGAGAAGCCGGTCGCCTCCGGAGACCCGGCCGCCACCACCGAGGCCCTGAAGAAGCTCGCCGAGCCGCGCGGACTGAAGGTGCTCGCGGTCGGCGGGGCCGTCGACCAGAACGCCTTCGCCGTGAGCCGGGAATTCGCGGAGAAGAACAAGCTGAGCACGCTTTCCGATCTCGGCCGCGCCAAGCTGAAGGTGAAGATCGCGGCCGGTGACGAATGCGCGGTACGGCCTTTCTGCGCGCCGGGCCTGAAGAAGACCTACGGCATCGACGTCGCCGGCGTCGACCCCAAGGGAGTCGGCACCCCGCAGGCCAAGCAGGCCGTCAAGGACGGGGTCGACCAGCTCGTCCTCACCACCACCACGGACGCCACCGTCGACTCGTTCGGACTCGTCTTCCTGACCGACGACAAGAAGCTCCAGAACGCCGACAACGTGCTGCCCGTCGTCAATGCCAAGGACGCCGGATCGCCGCAGATAGCCGCCGCCCTCGACAAGATCACCAAGGTCCTCACGACGGCGGATCTCGCCGAACTGAACCGCAAGGTGGACGCCGAGCGGGCGAAGCCCGAGGACGTCGCCAGGAGCTATCTGGAGTCGAAGGGGCTGCTCAAGAAGTAGGCGCCGGACAAGGCGAGTCGGCCGGGCCCGGCGGGGAATGGGGACGGCCCGGGCCGGCGACGGCGAGAACTCGCCAAGAGATTGCCGGGGTGGCCCCGCATACGGCGCCTACGCACGGTAAATTTCAGGCCATGCCACGTGGACGTCACCGCCATTCCCCACCCCTGCACAAGCTCCTGCCGCCCTCCGCGGTCGCCGGGGCTTCGGTCGTCTGTGCCGCGGGCGCCTGGCTGATCGGTGACGCCGTGGTGCTGCGGCTGCTCGTCGCCGCCACGGCGGCCGCCGCCGTCACGGGCGCCGTCCTCATGCGCAGTTGGGACCAGAGCGCCGGCCGCCAGGTCGCCGAGCTGACCCGGGCCCGCACCGCCGACCAGTGGAAGCACGACGAGCGGATCGCCGAGCTCGAGGCCGACCTGGAGGAGTCGCGGGAGCTGCGCACCCGCCTCGACGCCAAGCTCCGCGCCAAGCGCGTGGAGCTGGCCGGCCTGCGCAGCGAGCACGCCGACCTGCTGCGCCGCTACGCCACCGCCGAGACCGAGCGCGCCAGCGCCCTGGAAGGCCGCCGCGTCCTCGCCCTGGAGAGCAGCTCGGCCACCGCCTCCCAGGCCAAGGCGCTGCCCCCGGCCGGCTCCACGCCGACCCCGGAGGCGTACCGCAGGGCCGCGGAGGCGCTGCGCAACCTGGAGGCCCGCGCGGAGCGGCAGCACGCGGAGGCGGAGGCTGAGACGGAGCCCGAGGCGGCCGAGCCCGAGGTCGGGACCGAGGCAGGGCCCGGAGCCGAGGCCGGGGCCGGGTCCGTCGAGCCGAAGGCCGCGCTGACCCCGGCCGAGCAGCACGCCCGGACCGCGGGCCTGCGCACCGTGCCCGCCGCCGCCGCGATCGTCCCGTACGCCGCCCGCCGCCCCGTCCCGCGCCCCGCCGGAGGTTTCGACTACTTCGGTACGCACGCGGGCGCCGGCGCGAAGAAGGCGGCGGCCGCGATCGAGGCCGTGCAGAACACCGACCTCGCCGACGTCGTCGGCGAGGAGGTCCTCGCGGAGGCCGCCGAGGCCGCCGAGCCGCGCCCGGCCGGGCAGCGGGCGATCGGCCAGGTCATCGACCTGACGGCGCACGACGAGACCGAGCAGCTGGACGTGACGGAGCTGCGCGGCGCGGTCAACTCGTAACCGCACCACGTACGGCGAAGGCGCCGGCGGACCACGGTCCGTCGGCGCCTTCCGCTTGGGTGCTGCCTACTTCCGGTGCCTGCTTCCGGTGCCTGGTTCCGGCGCCTACTTGTCGATGTCGCCGACGACGAAGAACATCGACCCCAGGATCGCCACCATGTCCGCGACCAGCGTCCCCGGCAGCAGCTCGACCAGCGCCTGGATGTTGTTGTACGACGCCGAGCGCAGCTTGAGCCGGTACGGGGTCTTCTCGCCCTTGGAGACGAGGTAGTAGCCGTTGATGCCGAGGGGGTTCTCGGTCCAGGCGTAGGTGTGGCCCTCCGGCGCCTTGAGGACCTTCGGCAGGCGCTGGTTGATCGGCCCCTGCGGCAGCTGGTCGAGCCGGTCCAGGCAGGCGTCGGCCAGGTCCAGGGAGTTGTGCGTCTGGTCGAGCAGGCACTCGAAGCGGGCCAGGCAGTCGCCCTCCGACCGCGTCACCACCCGCAGCACGTCCGCCAGCTCCCCGTACGCGAGGTACGGCTCGTCCCGGCGCAGGTCGAAGTCGACGCCGGAGGCGCGGGCGATCGGCCCCGACACCCCGTACGCGTGCACGGTCTCCTGACGCAGCACCCCGACCCCGCGGGTCCGGCCGCGGAAGATCTCGTTGCCGAGCACCAGCCGGTCGTACACGTCCATCCGCGACCGCACGTCCGCGACGGCCTGCCGCGCCCGTCCCAGCCAGCCCGCCGGCAGGTCCTCCTTGAGGCCGCCGACCCGGTTGAACATGTAGTGCATGCGGCCGCCGGAGACCTCCTCCATCGCGGCCTGGAGCTCCTCGCGCTCGCGGAAGGCATGGAAGACCGGGGTGATACCGCCCAGTTCGAGCGGGTACGAGCCGAGGAACATCAGGTGGTTGAGGACCCGGTTCAGCTCGGCGAGCAGCGTCCGCGTCCACACGGCCCGCTCCGGCACCTCCATGCCCAGCATCCGCTCGACGGCCATGACCACGCCGAGCTCGTTGGAGAACGCGGACAGCCAGTCGTGCCGGTTGGCCAGCATGATGATCTGCCGGTAGTCCCGCGCCTCGAACAGCTTCTCGGCCCCGCGGTGCATGTATCCGATGACCGGCTCGGCCTCGCGCACCACCTCGCCGTCGAGCACCAGCTTCAGCCGGAGCACTCCGTGCGTGGAGGGATGCTGCGGCCCGATGTTCAGCACCATGTCGGTGCTCTCCGCCGCGCCGCCGATGCCGACCGTCGTCTCCGTCATGCCGCTCAGTATCCCCCGTGCCCGGAATCGCCCGGGACCCCCTGGGCCCCCTGCACCTCGCGGGCCCCCTGCACCTCGCGGGCCCCCTGTGCTTCGTGAGCCCCGCGCACCTCGCGGGCCCCCGGCACCCGCTGGACGAGCCAGAGGAAGTCGCCGAGCCCGCCCGCCGCGGTCAGCTCCGCGGCCTCGCCCGCCGCGGCGAGGGCGCGGACGTAGCCGGCCGGGTCCGTCGAGGCGAGCGAGAGCGGCGGGCGGGTGCCGGCCACGCCGAGCCCGTGCAGCGCCTCGCGCTGGGTGCGCAGCTCGGTGTCGACGGACGGCACGGCGGCCGCGCAGGCGTCCAGGGCCACGTGGGCGGTCAGGTCGCGGCTGCCGTCGGGGACAGGGGGGAGCTCGCGGCCGGCGCGGAAGGCGGTGAGGGTGCCGAAGGGAGGACGGGCGGCGCGCAGATGACCGTAGTCGACGGCGATCGCGGTGCCCGCCGCGAGGGAGCCGACGGCCGCGGCCCAGGCGGCGTCCCGGGGACGGCCGATCTCGGCGCGCTCGCCCGGCTCGCGCAGCGGCCACCAGCGGTCCAGCCACGCGGCGTCGGCGCCGGTGACGGGCGCGCCCGGCCGTTCCGTACCGTCGGCGCGTACCGACACGTACCGGACGGCCCCGTCCTCGTCGACCGTCGCGATGTCGACCGGCACGTTGTCGAGCCACTCGTTGGCGAAGAGCAGCCCGCGCACCCCGCCCTCCGGAATCCGGTCGGTCCAGGTGATCCGCGGGTCCAGGCCGTCCGGCCGGGCGGCGCGCTCGACCCCGCACGCCCGGATCCGCAGCCCCGGCGGCGCGGCGGCGAGCACGCCGGTGATCAGCTCGCCGCGTCCGGCGCCGACGTCCACGAAGTCGACCTCGTCCGTGTCCAGCTCCTCGGCGGTCGTGGCGAGCAGCCGGGCGACGGCGCCGGCGAAGAGCGGGGAGGCGTGCACCGACGTACGGAAGTGGCCGGCGGGGCCCTCGGGGCGCAGGAAGAAGCCGTCGGGGCCGTACAGGGCGCGCTCCATGGCGGCCCGCCACCCCTGCCACTCACCCGCCCCGTCCGGCGTCTCGTCCGGCGTCTCGTCCGGCGTCCTGCCCGGCGTCCCGTCCGCTGCCTCGTCCGTCTCGTCGTCCGTCACGTGCCCCAGTCTCCACCTTGGGGAGTAGGTGCCGCGGCGGAAGGATGGGACCCACGGTTGACCCCTGCACCTATCTCTCTTCCCTACGCTTTGCTGTGTGCAGCGTCTCTACGACTTCCTCCGCAGACACCCGACGGGCGTCGACACCTTCTGGGCCGTCGTCCTCTTCGGGATGTCAGTGCTGTGGGTGGACACGTCCTCCCCGAGGATCGGCCAGCCCCTCGCGTACGGGGCCGTGGCCGCGCTGTTCTCGCTGGTCGTCGCGTTGCGCCGGCGGATGCCGGAGAAGATGCTGCTGCTCGCGGTCGTGCTCGGGCTCGGCCAGCTGGCGCTGGGGATCGTCCCGTTCATGCCCGACTTCGCCATGCTCGTGATCATCTACACGGTCGCGGCGCACGACGGGCCGCGCTGGGCCTCCCGGCTCGCGCTCGCCGGCGGGCTGAGCGCGGCCCTGCTGTCCCAGCTGCGCTGGCCGGTGGAGGCGTCGCGCTCCTCCGCCGGCACCGTCTTCTTCGTCGTCATCATGACCGTGCCGTTCGCGCTCGCCTGGGTCCTCGGCGACTCCCTGCGCACCCGCCGCGCCTACTTCGCGCAGCTGGAGGAGCGAGCCTCGCGGCTGGAGAAGGAGCGCGAGGCGCAGGCCAAGGTCGCGGTCGCCGCCGAGCGCGCCCGGATCGCCCGCGAGCTGCACGACGTCGTCGCCCACAACGTGTCCGTGATGGTGGTGCAGGCGGACGGCGCCGCGTACGTCATGGACTCCTCGCCGGAGACCGCCAAGCAGGCCCTGGAGACCATCTCCTCCACCGGCCGGCAGGCGCTCGCCGAGATGCGGCGGCTGCTCGGCATCCTGCGCACCGGCGAGCACCAGGAGGCGGGGGAGTACGTGCCCCAGCCGGACGTCAAGCAGATCGAGGACCTGGTCGAGCAGGTCCGCGGCACCGGTCTCGCGATCGACTTCAAGATCGAGGGCAATCCGCGCCCGCTGCCCAGCGGCGTCGAGCTCACGGCGTACCGGATCGTGCAGGAAGCCCTCACCAACACGCGCAAGCACGGCGGCCCCGACGCGGGTGCGAGCGTGCGGCTCGTCTACTTCGACGACGGCCTCGGGCTGCTCGTCGAGGACGACGGACGCGGGGCGCCGCAGGAGATGTACGAGGACGGCGGCGCCGACGGCCGCGGTCACGGCCTGATCGGCATGCGGGAGCGGGTCGGCATGGTCGGCGGCACTCTGGACGCCGGTCCGCGCCCCGGCGGCGGCTTCCGCATCAGCGCCCTGCTCCCCCTCAAGACCGCTCACTGACGACCTTTAAGGATCTCCATGTCCATCCGCGTGATGCTCGTCGACGACCAGGCGCTGCTGCGCACCGGTTTCCGCATGGTGCTCGCCGCCCAGCCGGACATGGAGGTCGTGGCGGAGGCCGGTGACGGCGTGGAGGCGCTGCAGGTCCTGCGGTCCGCGGAGGTCGACGTGGTCCTGATGGACGTGCGCATGCCCAAGCTGGACGGGGTGGAGACGACGCGCCGGATCTGCGCCGAGCCGGACGCGCCGAAGGTGCTGATCCTGACCACCTTCGACCTCGACGAGTACGCGTTCTCGGGGCTGAAGGCGGGCGCCAGCGGCTTCATGCTGAAGGACGTGCCGCCGGGCGAGCTGCTCGGCGCGATCCGCTCGGTGCACAGCGGCGACGCGGTGGTGGCCCCGTCCACCACCCGCCGCCTGCTCGACCGCTTCTCGCCGATGCTGCCGTCGACGGGCCGTGAGCGTTCCGCCGACAGCGCGGTCGACAAGCTGACCGAGCGCGAGCGCGAGGTCATGCTCCTGGTCGCGCAGGGCCTGTCGAACGGCGAGATCGCGGCCCGGCTCGTGCTGTCCGAGGCGACCGTGAAGACGCACGTGGGCCGCATCCTCACCAAGCTGGACCTGCGCGACCGGGTGCAGGTCGTGGTCCTCGCGTACGAGACCGGGCTGGTGCGGGCGGGCGGCGGGCGCTGACGTGCTGCTCTGGATCAACGGGCCCTTCGGCGGCGGCAAGACCCAGACCGCGTACGAGCTGCGGCGCCGTCTGCCGGGCAGTGTCGTCTGCGATCCGGAACACATCGGCTTCGGCCTGCACCGCACCCTGCCGCCCGCGCTGCGGGGTGACTTCCAGGACCTCGCGGCGTGGCGGCAGGGCGTGTACGAGGTCCTGGACCTGGCGCTGCGGCGGCACGAGGGCCCGGTGCTCGTGCCGATGACCCTCGTCGAGCCGGCGTACTTCGCCGAGATCGTCGGCCGGCTGCGGGACGCGCACGGCGAGGCCCGGGTGCGGCACTTCGCGCTGCTCGCGGAGCGGGAGACGGTGCTGCGGCGGCTCACCGAGCGGGGGCTCGGGCGCGGCCTCAAGCGGGAGAGCTTCGCCGTGCGGAAGCTGGACGGCTGTCTGGCGGCCCTGGCGGGAGAGGACTTCGCCGATCACATCCGTACGGACGAGCTGACCGTCCCGGAGGTCGCCGACCGGGTCGCCGCGCTGGCCGGCCTCCGGATCGCGCCGAACACGGACGGCCCCCTGCGCCACCGCCTGCGCCGCATCCGGATCGGCCTCTCCCACATCCGCTTCGACTGAGACCGGTGACGCCGGCTACCGCAGCACGGACTCCAGGAAGTCGCTGCCCAGCCGGGCGACCACGGAGAAGTCCAGCTGGTGCAGCACATAGCGGCCCCGGCGCTGGGTGGTGAGCAGCCCGGCCTTCTTCAGGACGGTGAGGTGGCGGGAGACCTCGGGGGCGGTGATGCCGTACGCGTCGGCCAGCTCGCTCGTCGTGTACGGGCCGCGCGCCAGGTGGCGGCACAGGCTCATCCGCATGGGGTGGGCGAGCGCCTCCAGGCGCGCCTGCACCCTCTCGACGGGTTCGGTGCCGCCGATCTCGCGGTTGGCCGCCGGGTACTGGATGACGGGTTGCCAGCCGGGCGCGTAGACGGCGAACAGGTGCGGCCAGCCGAACACCGTCGGGATGAGCGTGACGGCCCGGCCCTGTGCCTCGGCCCGGCCCTGCACCAGCTTGTCGATGACGATCCGGGTGCCGTGGGCGTCCTCCTCCAGGCTCATCGCCGGGGAGGCGTCGGCCAGCGCCTCGGCCAGGCCCTTGCGGCGGAGCAGCTCGCCCTTGTGGCGGGCGTCGGCCGCGAGCTGGATGCGGACCCGGCGCCAGGTGTCGCCGAAGAAGGCGTCCTCGCAGTCCTCAAGGAGCCGGCGGACCCAGGCGCGGGTGCCGGCCGGGTCGGCCAGCATCCGCTCGACGAACGCGGCCTGGCGCGGGCCGCGCGCCGCCGCCAGGTCGAGCGCGCGGCGCCGGGACCGGGCGTCGACCAGCGGCGAGGGCAGGCCGCGGCCGTAGTGGCTGTTGCTGCACGAGATCTCCAGGGCGGAGCCGACGAACTTCTCGTCGTCCATCCGGTCGAGGTCGTCGAGCTCCTCCGCGAGCGTCTCGCGCGGCTGCGCGGGCAGCAGGAAGTCGGACCGGGTGGACCGCCACATGAAGTCCGCTTCGTGCAGCCGGTCCGCCAGCTCCGGCTTCAGCGCGGCGGCGGTCGCCGCCGTCCACGCGTGCTGCCGGGGGTGGTGTCCCGGCTCGGCCAGCGCGTGCAGGGCGTTGCCGAGCTCGGCGAGGGGCGACGGGCAGAAGGCGATCCGCTCGTGCGGCAGTCCGGTGATGTCGATGCTCACGCTCACCGGTCCATGGTGGGCTCGGGTGGGCGGGGTGTCGCCCCGATTGACGAGGCCCGTCAATCGACGGGCGGCGGCGGGCGCGCCGGGCGCACGGTGAGTCCATGAACGCACTTCACCAGTACCTCTTCGACGCCTACCGGGCCGCTCAGCAGGGCGAGGCGGCTCCGCCCGCGCCCGGCACCCACGACCTCGCCGCGCTGCGGGCGGCCCGTGACCACCGTCGCTTCGAAGCGGTCCTGGCGGGCCGCCCGGCCCGGGGCCGCATCCGCCTCGCGCTGCGCGCGGCCCTCCACCGGAGCCCCCGGCCGACGGCCGGCTAGCGACGGCAGTCCTAGCCGGCCACTCGCGCCAGGAAGTCCCGCGTCGCCTCCTTCACGTCCTCCTTCGTCCACTTCAGGCCCGGCGCGCCCACCGTCACCTCCGTCATCGCCGTGCCGGGCGGGCCGCCCACCGGGCCGGGGAACCAGCGGCGGAACAGGGTGGTTCCGGTGTCCTCGGCGAGGGAGAGGGCGGCTGCGGTGAGGGCGTCGGGGTCATGGGGGAGCCAGACCTGGAACTGGTGGGTGTGGGGTATCCCGGGGTGGACCCGGAACCAGCCGACGCCCGCCTCCGAGAAGGCCTCGCGCAGCGCGTCCGCGACGACGCGCGCGTGCGCCACGTACGAGGGCAGCGCGGGCAGCTCCGTGTCCAGGCCGCGCAGGGCGGAGAGGGCCGCCGGGTACTGCGAGAAGATCTGGCCGCCGTACCGGTGGCGCCACAGCTTGGCCTCCGCCACCAGCTCCTCGGGGCCGGCCAGGGCCGCGCCGGACATGCCGCCCAGCGACTTGTAGAACGACACGTAGACGCTGTCCGCGAGGCCCGCGATCTCCGGGAGGCTCCGGCCGAAGTGGGTCGTGCACTCCCACAGCCTGGCCCCGTCGAAGTGGACCACCGCGTCCCGCTCCCGGGCCGCCTCGACGACGTCGACGAGCTCGTCCCAGGTGGGCAGGACGAAGCCCGCCTCGCGCAGCGGCAGCTCCACCATCAGCGCCCCGAACGGCTCCGGGAGGTCGCGCACCTCGTCGGCCGTGGGCAGCCGGGGCTCGCTCGTGGGGTGGATCGTGCGCAGCCCGCTCACGGTGCCGAAGGCGTCGTTCTCGTGGCCCTCCGGATGGGCGAGCGGGTGCAGCGCGACGACCGGGTTGCCGGTGCGGCCGGCCCAGCCGCGCAGCGCGATCTGCTGGGCCATGGTGCCGGTGGGGAAGAAGGCCGCGGCCGGGAAGCCGAGCTCCGCCGCGACCCGCCGCTCCAGCTCCTCGACGAGCAGGTCGCCGTACGTGTCGACCGGCTGGTCCGCGAACGGCGTGGTCGCGGCCCAGTCGGCCAGCTCGCGCAGCCGCTCGGCCACGGTGCCGTCCGGCGGGGCGTCCTGCAGCTTGCGCGCCGCCCCGCCCCACACCCGGGCCCGGTGGACCCGGGCGGGCAGCTCCCGCTCCTGCTCCTGCTCCCGCTCCTGTTCCTGCCTCAGACCCGCCCCCTGATCGTCCCGCTGCTCCCGCACGTGCTCCTCGGCGCCCTGCTGTTCCATGTCCATGGCCCGATCATGGGCCATGGACGACTCCCCCTCCACGGAGTTGTCCCCACCCCCGGTCCGATCGTCATACCGCCACCCACACCCTGTGGACAGCCCGCGAGATGGCGTCGAAACGCTGGCGTAGCATGACCAGAAATCGTCCGGTACCCCCCGCGGACTGGAACGGAAGGCCGATCCGAACAGTGAACGCACCACCACCCGAGCCCGCCGAGCCCACGGCGCACCCCCGGCACGCGGACCGCGCCGAGGACCGCCCCGCCCGGCTCACCGTCGGAGTCGTCGGCGCCGGCCGCGTGGGGCCCGCCCTCGCCGCCGCCCTCCAGCTCGCCGGACACCGCCCGGTCGCCGTCTCGGCCGTCTCCGACGCCTCCCGCCGCCGCGCCGCTGCCCTGCTCCCCGACGTACCCGTCGTCGAGCCGGCCCAGGTGCTCGCGCTGGCGGACCTGGTCCTGCTCACCGTCCCCGACGACGCCCTGCCCGGCCTCGTCGAGGGCCTCGCCGAGACCGGTGCCGTGCGGCCCGGCCAGCTCGTGGTGCACACCTCCGGGCGGTACGGGGTGCGGGTCCTCGACCCGGCCCGGCGCGCCGGCGCGCTGCCGCTCGCGCTGCACCCGGCCATGACCTTCACCGGCACCTCCGTGGACGTCCAGCGGCTCGCCGGCTGCTCCTTCGGCGTCACCGCGCCCGAGGAGCTGCGACTGGCCGCCGAGGCCCTGGTGATCGAGATGGGCGGCGAGCCCGAGTGGATCGCCGAGGAGAACCGGCCGCTCTACCACGCGGCGCTCGCCCTCGGCGCGAACCACCTGGTCACCCTGGTGGCCCAGGCCATGGAGCTGCTGCGATCGGCCGGGGTCGCCGCCCCGGACCGGATGCTCGGCCCGCTGCTCGGCGCGGCCCTGGACAACGCGCTGCGCTCCGGCGACGCGGCCCTCACCGGGCCGGTCGCCCGCGGCGACGCGGGCACCGTCGCCGCGCACGTCGCCGAGCTGCACAAGCACGCGCCCGGCACCGTCGCCGGCTATCTCGCGATGGCCCGCGCCACCGCCGACCGGGCGCTCGCGCACGGCCTGCTCAAGCCCGAGCTGGCCGAGGACCTGTTGGGCGTGCTCGCCGAGAAGGACGACCACCGATGACTCTCACCCCGGTCCGTACGGCCGCCGAGCTCCGCGCCCTGAAGGGGGGCGAGGGCCGCCGCGCCGTGGTCATGACCATGGGCGCCCTCCACGACGGCCACGCCACCCTGGTCCGGGCCGCCCGCGAGCGGGTCGGCGCCGACGGCACCGTCGTCGTCACCGTCTTCGTCAACCCGCTGCAGTTCGGCGCGGGCGAGGACCTCGACCGCTATCCGCGCACCCTGGACGCCGACCTGGCGGTCGCCGAGGAGGCCGGCGCCGACGCCGTCTTCGCCCCGGCCGTCGACGAGGTCTACCCGGGCGGGGAGCCGCAGGTGCGGATCACCGCCGGTCCCATGGGCGAGCGCCTGGAGGGTGCCTCCCGGCCCGGCCACTTCGACGGCATGCTCACCGTCGTCGCCAAGCTCCTCCACCTCACCGCGCCCGACCTGGCCTTCTTCGGCCAGAAGGACGCCCAGCAGCTGGCCCTGATCCGCCGGATGGTCCGCGACCTGAACTTCCCGGTCGAGATCGTCGGCGTGCCGACGGTCCGCGAGGCCGACGGCCTCGCCCTGTCCAGCCGCAACCGCTACCTGTCGGCCGGGGAGCGCCGTACGGCCCTCGCGCTGTCCCGCGCGCTGTTCGCGGCCCGCGACCGGCTCGCCGCCCAGGAGGCGCTGCGCGCCCGCGCCGAGTCCCTGCCCGGCGCCCAGGGGCGGGGCGAGACCCGCGCCGAGGCGCTGTCCCGGCTCGGCGAGGCCCGCGCCGCCGCCGACGCCCACGCGGTCGCCCAGGCCGCCGAGTCCGGGGGCGCCGACGCCGTACTGGCCGCGGCCCGTGCCGTGCTCGACGACGCGGGGAAGGCCGAGCCGCCGCTCACCCTGGACTACGTGGCCCTGGTCGACCCGGCCGACTTCACGGACGTCGCCGACGGACACGAGGGCGACGCGATCCTCGCCGTCGCCGCGCGGGTGGGGACCACGCGGCTCATCGACAACATCCCCCTGACCTTCGGAGCCACGAAGTGATCGGAGCAGCGAAGTGATCGGAGTTGCCAAGTGACCGGAATACGGCTGCACGCGCCCGCCCCCGGCTGGTCGATCGACGCCGACGTCGTCGTGGTCGGCTCCGGCATCGCCGGTCTGACCGCCGCCCTGCGGTGCACGGCCGCCGGGCTGAGCACCGTCGTCGTCACCAAGGCACTGCTCGACGCCGGCTCCACCCGCTGGGCGCAGGGCGGCGTCGCCGCCGCGCTCGGTGAGGGCGACACCCCCGAGCAGCACCTCGACGACACCCTGGTGGCCGGCGCCGGGCTCTGCGACGTGCAGGCCGTGCGCGCGCTGGTCACCGAGGGCCCGGACGCCGTGCGCCGGCTCATCGAGACGGGCGCCGCCTTCGACCTGACCGCCGACGGCGCGATCGCGCTGACCCGCGAGGGCGGCCACCACCGCCGCCGGATCGTGCACGCCGGCGGCGACGCCACCGGCGCCGAGATCTCCCGCGCGCTGGTCGAGGCGATACGGGCGCGGGGCGTGCGCACCATCGAGCACGCCCTCGTGCTCGACCTGCTCAAGGACGACGCCGGCCGCACGGCAGGCGTCACCCTGCACGTGATGGGCGAGGGCCAGCACGACGGCGTCGGCGCCGTCCACGCCCCCGCCGTGGTCCTCGCCACCGGCGGCATGGGCCAGGTCTTCTCCGCGACCACCAACCCCTCCGTCTCCACCGGCGACGGCGTCGCCCTCGCGCTGCGCGCCGGGGCCGAGATCTCCGACCTGGAGTTCGTCCAGTTCCACCCGACGGTGCTGTTCCTCGGCGCCGGTGCCGAGGGCCAGCAGCCGCTGGTCTCCGAGGCGGTACGCGGCGAGGGCGCCCATCTCGTCGACGCCGACGGGGTCCGCTTCATGCTCGGGCAGCACGAGCTGGCCGAGCTGGCGCCGCGCGACATCGTCGCCAAGGCGATCACGCGCCGGATGCAGGAGCAGGACGCCGAGCACATGTACCTCGACGCCCGGCACTTCGGCGCCGAGATGTGGGAGCAGCGCTTCCCGACGATCCTGGCCGCGTGCCGGGCGCACGGCATCGACCCGGTCACCGAGCCGATCCCGATCGCCCCGGCCGCCCACCACGCCTCCGGCGGAGTCCGCACCGACCTGCACGGCCGCACCACGGTGCCCGGCCTGTACGCGTGCGGCGAGGTCGCCTGTACCGGGGTGCACGGCGCCAACCGGCTGGCCTCGAACTCGCTCCTGGAGGGCCTGGTCTTCGCCGAGCGGATCGTCGCCGACATCGCGGCGCACGGCCCGCACCGCGAGGGCACCCCGGTCGTCGACGACACGACCACCGTCCTGACCCTGCTCGCCCCCGAGGCCCGTCGCGAGCTCCAGCGGACCATGACCCGGGGCGCGGGCGTGCTGCGCTCCGCCGCGGGCCTGGCCGAGGCGGCCGGCGCCCTCGAAGCGCTGCGGCAGGGCGCGGAGGACGGACACAAGGCCGCCGAGCCGGGCGTCGAGTCCTGGGAGACCACCAACCTGCTGTGCGTGGCCCGGGTCCTGGTCGCCGCCGCGCGCGAGCGCGCCGAGACCCGCGGCTGCCACTGGCGCGAGGACCACCCCGACCGCGACGACGCGACGTGGCGGCGGCACCTCGTCGTACGCCTGACGCCCGACCGGAGCCTGGCGGTCACCCGTACCGCCACCGCAGACTTCCCGCCCGTCACCCCCGAGGCGGGCGCCCCCGTAACCCCCGACGCACCCAGGGAGCAGCTGTCGTGAGCACGCCCGAGGAAGCACGTCCGACGCCCGTGGACGTCCCCCTGATCCAGATCAACGCCCCGGCCGAGCCGGCCGGTGGCTGCGGCGACGGCTGTGGCTGCGGCGAGGCGGACGAGTTCGAGTGCGGGCTCGACCCGGCGCTCGCCCAGCTGCTCGCCGACGCCGGGCTCGACCCGGTCCAGGTCGAGGACATCGCGCACCTGGCGATCGCCGAGGACCTGGACGGCGGCGTGGACGTGACGACCGTGGCCACCGTCCCCGAGGACGCCGTCGCGACCGCCGACTTCACCGCCCGCGAGGCCGGCACGGTGGCCGGCCTGCGGGTCGCCGAGGCGGTGCTCTCCATCGTCTGCACCGACGAGTTCGAGGTCGAGCGGCACGTCGAGGACGGCGCCCGGGTCGAGGCCGGCCAGAAGCTGCTCAGCGTCACCGCCCGCACCCGCGACCTGCTCACCGGTGAGCGCAGCGCCCTGAACATCCTGTGCCGCCTGTCCGGCATCGCCACGGCCACCCGCAGGTGGGCCGACGCGCTGGAGGGCACCGGCGCGAAGGTCCGCGACACCCGCAAGACCACCCCGGGCCTGCGTGCCCTGGAGAAGTACGCGGTGCGCTGCGGCGGCGGTGTCAACCACCGCATGTCGCTGTCGGACGCGGCCCTGGTCAAGGACAACCACGTGGTGGCGGCCGGCGGTGTGGCGCAGGCGTTCAAGGCCGTGCGCGAGCAGTTCCCGGACCTGGCGATCGAGGTCGAGGTCGACACGATGCACCAGGTCCGCGAGGTCCTCGACGCGGGCGCCGACCTGATCCTGCTCGACAACTTCACGCCGGTCGAGACCGAGGAGGCGGTGGCCCTGGTCGCCGGCCGGGCGGCCCTGGAGTCCTCCGGCCGGCTCACCCTGGAGAACGCGGCGGCCTACGCGGCCACCGGTGTCGACTACCTCGCGGTGGGCGGTCTCACCCACTCCTCCCCGATCCTCGACATCGGCCTCGACCTGCGCGAGGTCGACGCCTGATGCTGCTCACCATCGACGTCGGCAACACGCAGACGGTGCTCGGGCTCTTCGACGGCGACGAGATCGTCGAGCACTGGCGGATCTCGACCGACCCGAGCCGCACCGCCGACGAGTGGGCGGTCCTGTTGCAGGGCCTCATGGGCATGCATCCCCTGCTCGGCGCCGAGCTGAGCGACGGCATCGGGGGGATCGCGATCTGCGCGACGGTCCCCTCGGTGCTGCACGAACTGCGCGAGGTGACCCGCCGCTACTACGGCGACGTCCAGGCCGTCCTCGTCGAGCCGGGCGTCAAGACGGGCGTCCCGGTCCTCACGGACAACCCCAAGGAGGTCGGCGCCGACCGCATCATCAACTCGGTCGCGGCCGTCGAGCTGTACGGCGGCCCCGCGATCGTCGTCGACTTCGGCACGGCGACGACGTACGACGCGGTCACCCGGCGCGGCGAGTACGCGGGCGGCGCGATCGCCCCGGGCATCGAGATCTCCGTCGAGGCGCTGGGCGTGAAGGGCGCCATGCTCCGCAAGATCGAGCTGGCCCGGCCGCGCAGCGTCATCGGCAAGAACACGGTCGAGGCCATGCAGTCCGGCATCGTCTTCGGGTACGCGGGCCAGGTGGACGGCGTCGTCGCGCGGATGAAGCGCGAGCTGGCCGGCCCGGACGGGGACCCGTCGGACGTGACCGTGATCGCCACGGGCGGCCTGGCGCCGATGGTGCTCGCCGACTCGAAGGAGATCGACGCGCACGAGCCGTGGCTGACCCTGATCGGCCTGCGGATGGTCTACGAGCGGAACACGGCGCGGCAGTAGGACCCGGCCCGGGCGTCCGGGGCGGGCACCGACCCGCCCGAGAAGATCGAAAAGCGGCGGATTTGTCCGATTAGCGCGTATCTTCGGCCCATGCCCACGCCCTACGGACCCCGCGGCGGCATGGCGTTCAGCGCGGACGAGCTGCGCGTGCTCCGCCGCGCCCTCGCCACCGCACTCAACCCTGCCCCCCTGCCGGACGACGACGTCCAGGACTGCCTGCGCCTGGCCGATTCCGTGGACGAGGCGGTGCGCGAGGCCGGCCGACTGCGCGCCTTCCTCCTCGCCGACCTGGTCCGCTACCGCCAGGCGCTGCCCGGCTCGCTGGCCGGCTATCTGGAGCTGCTCCAGGACGCGCTGGCCACCGGGTACGACCCCCAGGCGGACGACCTGGCCGCGCTGCGGGCGCTGCGCGGCAACCCGGCCGCGGCGGCGCTGCTCGCCCGCTGCCAGATCCTGGCGGAACGATCCGTCAGGGCCCGCCTCGCCCGCGTCGCCCAGGCCCAGGCCCGTACGCCGCTGGTCCCCGCGCCCGCCCCGCGCGTCCGGCTGCTCGCGCTGCCCGGCGGCCGGGCGGCCGCCGACGACGAGGGGCAGGGCCCCAGGCCGCCCGCGCCCGCCAAGCCGGCCGCCCCCGGCCCCAAGGCGCCCGCGCCCGGCGGACGCCCGGCGCCCAAGCCCTCCGAGGTGTTCCCGCCGCGCCGCCCCGTACCCCCGCCCCCGCCCGAGGAACGCGCGGCCGGATAGCTACTCTGGACGCCATGGACTACGTATCCGCGCTCCTGCCCCCCATCGTGATGGCCGCGTTCTTCATCGGCCTCGTCGTCACGATCGTCAAGAGCCAGGGCGGCCCGAACAAGGCCAAGGAGGACGCGGCCGTGGACGCCGCCCTCGCCCGCGCCGAGGCCGCGCAGCAGCAGGGCGGCGCCGCCGCCTCGTAGCGGGGTCCGCGCCCCCGAGGACGTACGGCCGCCGCCAGGCCGTGCGTCCTTTTTGCCGTCTTCCGGGGCGTTTTCTCCACTAAAAGACATGTATGCGGTGATCTCGCACTAAGGTGGCATTGTGCCCCGTCCATTGGGAGAGCTGGAAGACGCCGTCATGACCCGCGTCTGGCAATGGAACCGCCCGGTGACCGTCCGGGAAGTCCTGGAGGATCTCCAGCAGGAACGGTCCATCGCCTACACCACCGTCATGACCGTATTGGACAATCTCCATCAGAAGGGCTGGGTGCGCAGGGAAGTCGAAGGCCGCGCCTATCGATATACGGCGGTCTCCACGCGGGCCGCCTACTCGGCCGCACTGATGAACGAGGCATGGGCGCAGAGCGACAACCCGGCCGCGGCCCTCGTCGCGTTCTTCGGGATGATGTCGCCCGAACAGCGCGAGGCGCTGAACGACGCCGTCCGTATCGCCCAGCGGGACACCCCCGATCCGGCGGCCGCCCCCGCGCCCGCCGAAACCGCCGAGGGGGGCGGGGGGACCGCGGAGTCCGGGCGATAACGTCCCCCCATGTCATCCGCTTCCACCAATGCCGTGACCGTGCGCCGGGCCCGCACCTCCGACGTCCCCGCCCTGCGCCGGCTCGTCGATCCCTACATCCGGCGCGGCATCCTCCTCGACAAGGCCAACGTGACCCTTTACGAGGACATCCAGGAGTTCTGGGTCGCCGAACGCGACGAGGACGCCACGGTCGTCGGCTGCGGCGCCCTGCACGTGATGTGGGAAGACCTCGCCGAAGTGCGCACGCTCGCGGTCGATCCCGACTTCAAGGGCGCCGGAGTGGGGCATCAGCTGCTCGACAAGTTGCTGCACACCGCGCGGTGGCTCGGTGTACGCCGGGTTTTCTGCCTCACCTTCGAAGTCGACTTCTTCGCGAAGCACGGCTTCACCGAGATCGGGGAGACTCCGATCGACGGAGATCTCTACAGCGAGCTCCTGCGTTCCTATGACGAGGGAGTCGCGGAGTTCCTCGGACTCGAACGAGTGAAGCCGAACACCTTGGGCAACAGCCGGATGCTTCTGCACCTGTGAGCCGCGCGTGGATCGGAGCGTCTATGTCCGAATCGCGCACGTTTCCCGCGTTCCCAGGGTTCTGAACCTCTCCCAGGGGTTTGTGTTTTTCCGGGAAAAGCGGTTTCCTTTCCGCGTACTGCATTTTCGATGAAGGGAAATCCGGTGGCACAGAAGGTTCAGGTCCTTCTTGTCGACGACCTCGACGGCGGCGAGGCGGACGAGACCGTGACGTTCGCTCTGGACGGCAAGTCCTACGAGATCGACCTCACCACCGCCAACGCGGACAAGCTCCGCAGCCTGCTCGAGCCGTACGCCAAGAGTGGTCGTCGCACCGGCGGCCGCAGCGCCGGCACCCGTGGCAAGGGCCGCGTCGTGGCCTCCGCCGGCAGCCCGGACACCGCGAAGATCCGCGCGTGGGCCAAGGAGAACGGCTACAACGTGAACGACCGCGGCCGCGTGCCCGCCGACATCAAGGCGGCCTACGAGGACGCCAACCGCTGAGCCGTCGGCTGAGGCGCCGACCGAGGCGTCAGCCCGCGGCTCGCTGAGCGGCCGTCCCCGCCCCCGGCTCCGGCCGGTGGGCCCGGGCAGCACCCAGCAGCCGCGTCCGGTGGCATTCCGCTGCGGCGGCGGCCACCAGCCGCACCAGGCAGGGGACGCCGTCCGCACCGCCCGAGGGCGAGGGCCACAGGGCCGGCAGCGAGGCCTCGACCTCGCGCCCCGGCTCGGGGGCCCTCAGCCACACCGCGGCGCCGCCCGCCTGGCTCGGGCCGGAGCCCGTACGACCGGTGGGCCGCCATCCCGGGGGGACGGGGGCGGTCATCCGGCCGTCGGTGCCGAGCGTCGCCAGATCCAGTGAGATCCCGCCCCACTCCAGCCAGTCGAGCAGCCCCGGCAGCTCCTCGGCGCTCCCGGCCGCCACGAGCAGCCGCATCCGGCGCCCCATGAGCGCCACGGGGCCGGTGGCCACGCCCGCCCGGCGCAGCACGCCCCGACCGGCCTCGGCGGGCAGCTCCAGGACGTCGAACCGCAGCCCCGTCACAAGCTGCAGCGGAGGCCCCGCCACCGACGCCCAGCCGAGCTCCCGCTCGTACCAGCGCGCCGCGGCGGCCGCCGCCGCGGTCGCGGCCGGCGCCGTGCCGCCGTCGAGCGGCGCGCGGGGCGAGGGCACGGTGAAGGGCATACCGGGGGAACGCCGCCGGGCCGGCTTTGGTCACGCACGGTCCTTGATCGGCAGCGCCGAGTGTCCATGATGGGGGCGTACGGACGCATTCGAGCGCGCAAGGTTGTTCGCCCGTAGCGGAGGGAACCGGGGTGCGCCGCATGGAGTGTCCGTGCTTACGGGTAAGACATTCCATGTGAGGAGGGGCGTCTCGCGGGCAAGAAGCGTCTCACGTTCGCCATCGGCGTACTGAAGGCACGGGTAACAGCTTGGCCTGCGGGAACATCGTCTCGCACCATCGAGTTGGAGCATTTGTCGGCTGTTCGGCAGGCGGTCTCCCCAAGAACTGAGGGGGTGATCCGGACGGATGTCGGCAGTTGGAATGAGCGGTCCCCGCTTGCGGGACTAAGCTGCGGAAGGACAGGGAGGGGATCGACCCCTAACTGACTGACCGCTCTGAGGAGCGATTAACGATGTTCGAGAGGTTCACCGACCGCGCGCGGCGGGTTGTCGTCCTGGCTCAGGAAGAAGCCCGGATGCTCAACCACAACTACATCGGCACCGAGCACATCCTCCTGGGCCTTATCCACGAGGGTGAGGGTGTCGCCGCTAAGGCCCTGGAGAGCCTCGGGATTTCGCTCGAGGCGGTCCGCCAGCAGGTGGAGGAGATCATCGGCCAGGGCCAGCAGGCCCCGTCCGGGCACATCCCCTTCACTCCTCGTGCCAAGAAGGTCCTGGAGCTGTCGCTCCGCGAGGCCCTCCAGCTCGGCCACAACTACATCGGCACCGAGCACATCCTGCTCGGCCTGATCCGCGAGGGCGAGGGCGTTGCCGCCCAGGTGCTCGTGAAGCTGGGCGCCGATCTCAACCGGGTCCGGCAGCAGGTCATCCAGCTGCTCTCCGGCTACCAGGGCAAGGAAGCCGCCACCGCGGGCGGCCCTGCCGAGGGCACGCCCTCGACGTCCCTGGTCCTCGACCAGTTCGGCCGCAACCTCACCCAGGCGGCCCGCGAGTCCAAGCTCGACCCGGTCATCGGGCGCGAGAAGGAGATCGAGCGGGTCATGCAGGTGCTGTCTCGCCGGACCAAGAACAACCCGGTCCTCATCGGCGAGCCCGGCGTCGGCAAGACGGCGGTCGTCGAGGGCCTGGCCCAGGCCATCGTCAAGGGCGAGGTGCCCGAGACCCTCAAGGACAAGCACCTCTACACCCTGGACCTCGGCGCGCTGGTCGCCGGCTCCCGCTACCGCGGTGACTTCGAGGAGCGCCTGAAGAAGGTCCTCAAGGAGATCCGCACCCGCGGCGACATCATCCTGTTCATCGACGAGCTCCACACCCTGGTGGGTGCGGGCGCCGCCGAGGGCGCGATCGACGCCGCCAGCATCCTCAAGCCGATGCTGGCCCGCGGTGAGCTCCAGACCATCGGTGCCACCACCCTCGACGAGTACCGCAAGTACCTGGAGAAGGACGCCGCCCTCGAGCGCCGCTTCCAGCCCATCCAGGTCGCCGAGCCGTCGCTGCCGCACACGATCGAGATCCTCAAGGGTCTGCGCGACCGCTACGAGGCCCACCACCGGGTCTCCATCACGGACGAGGCCCTCGTCCAGGCCGCGACCCTGGCCGACCGCTACATCTCCGACCGCTTCCTGCCGGACAAGGCGATCGACCTGATCGACGAGGCCGGTTCCCGGATGCGCATCCGCCGGATGACCGCGCCGCCGGACCTCCGCGAGTTCGACGAGAAGATCGCCGCCGTCCGCCGGGACAAGGAGTCCGCGATCGACTCGCAGGACTTCGAGAAGGCCGCGTCCCTGCGCGACAAGGAGAAGCAGCTCCTCGCCGCGAAGGCCAAGCGGGAGAAGGAGTGGAAGGCCGGCGACATGGACGTCGTCGCCGAGGTCGACGGCGAGCTGATCGCCGAGGTCCTCGCGACCGCCACCGGCATCCCGGTCTTCAAGCTGACCGAGGAGGAGTCCTCGCGTCTGCTCCGCATGGAGGAAGAGCTCCACAAGCGCGTCATCGGTCAGAACGACGCGGTCATCGGCCTCTCGCGCGCCATCCGGCGTACGCGGGCCGGCCTGAAGGACCCGAAGCGCCCCGGTGGCTCGTTCATCTTCGCCGGCCCGTCCGGTGTCGGTAAGACCGAGCTGTCCAAGGCGCTCGCCGAATTCCTCTTCGGCGACGAGGACGCGATGATCTCCCTCGACATGTCGGAGTTCAGCGAGAAGCACACGGTTTCCCGTCTCTTCGGTTCCCCGCCCGGATACGTGGGCTACGAAGAGGGCGGCCAGCTCACCGAGAAGGTGCGCCGCAAGCCGTTCTCCGTGGTCCTCTTCGACGAGGTCGAGAAGGCCCACCCCGATATCTTCAATTCCCTTCTCCAGATCCTGGAGGACGGTCGCCTGACCGACTCCCAGGGCCGGGTCGTGGACTTCAAGAACACGGTCATCATCATGACGACCAACCTCGGGACCCGGGACATCTCGAAGGGCTTCAACCTCGGCTTCGCGGCCCAGGGCGACACGAAGTCGAACTACGAGCGGATGAAGGCGAAGGTCAGCGACGAGCTGAAGCAGCACTTCCGCCCGGAGTTCCTCAACCGTGTCGACGACATCATCGTCTTCCCGCAGCTGACGCAGGAGGACATCCTCAAGATCGTCGACCTGATGATCAGCCGCGTCGACGAGCGCCTGAAGGACCGGGACATGGGCATCGAGCTCTCCCAGTCCGCGAAGGAGCTCCTCGCGAAGAAGGGTTACGACCCGGTCATGGGCGCCCGGCCGCTGCGCCGGACGATCCAGCGCGAGGTCGAGGACACCCTCTCGGAGAAGATCCTCTTCGGCGAGCTGCGCCCCGGCCACATCGTGGTCGTGGACACGGAGGGCGAGGGCGAGGAGCGCAAGTTCACCTTCCGCGGCGAGGAGAAGTCGGCCCTGCCGGACGTCCCTCCGGTGGAGGCGGCGGGCGGCGGCCCGAACCTCTCGAAGGACGCGTAACGCGTCAGTGAACGAAGGGGCGGCCCCGGAACCTGATGGTTCCGGGGCC